>NZ_JBFRGE010000041.1:0-53598 GCF_052115185.1 Paenibacillus sp. 2TAB19
ATGGTTATACAACTTACTGAAATAATTAAAGCAATCAATAGCAGTCTTCTTTTGATGATGTTCCAATATCGTTTTAATTCCAAATCTTTTCCTCCGTTACTTGTTCAGTCTATGGGCTTGCAAGTAATGATTCATAACGAGAATATAATGGATACATTATTCAAAACGAGAACTTTTCGCCGTGAGGAATTGTTGATGCATCCCGCGTCATCAATTCTCGGTTCTTATATGGCCTTTTATCTCCCCATCTTCATAAAATCATCCACTGTACCGCCGTTTATGACATGCTGCATCATATCCTCTGAGCCTGCTTCAATTTCATTTTTCTTTAACAGAAGCGATACGAGCTCCGCCATGTCGATCAGCTCGTCCTTCGGATTATAGCCGGTTAATACAAGCAGTTCGGCCAATGATCCCCCATATCTCGTCATATTCTGATTGGCTATCGAAGGATCATCGGATAATCTTTTCAAAAACTGCTTTAGCCGTAACCGTTTTTGCTCCTGATTCAAATCGTCCATTTCAATGAAATCCTCCATTTCCAAGCTTACTCGTTCTTATTCGTAAGTTCAGATTGCTACAGATCGACATATTACACAACATTAATTAGGAGGTTCTAATATTAGTAATATCTAATTTTTGGTTTGTTTCGTAAAGTCTTTGAAACTAGTATGGCACAGATTATACAAATTCTTGAGGGAATAAAGACATGTTGTGCTTTAGACATTCCTTCTCATTTTGATATTAATTCTCATAAGGACTTACTCCTATTTTATCCAATTTTCCGATCTTATACCTTTGCATTTCATTGAAAAAAAATAGAAAATTATCGAATGAAAGCGCTTTATGGTTTTCATGTTCATTCCGATTAAAGACTCATTTCAGTATAGTTTTAAACTGACCGAATCCCTTGTGGAATAAAGATTGTAATCTACTTCCATTTGTATTCAACCGCCCTTTTTCCATAAAAAAAGGCCATGATTTCAACGCTGACCCAGGACTTACGTCCAGTGTCCTATAAAAACCTGACATGGAAATGCATTCGACAATATTTGCAAACGATATTTTTAGATTGTTATAAAAAATGAAAGCGATTTTTTGTCTAAAAAAAAGAATAAAAGGAGCTGTTTCACTCCAAATGAGTATGCTCAATCTCTTAAAACATCGATATTTGATAAAAGATGACATTTATTAAATCACATTTTCGATTGACTCTTATTTCTTGCTACCTATGAAGCTTTGCCTAATCATGATAAAGTAGTGTGGTAAATACGTACTTATGATGAGCTGCTGCAATCGAGGTGTCCGATGAGCTCTTTTCTGCAAATTAAAATTTATCGTTATAAGTTTATTGCCTACGTCGTCTTCGTCGTGACCATCGGTCTCGCGCTTGGCACGCTGACCTGTGCCATGCTCCTGAACCAATGGATTGGCGATGCCCGTCTAGAGGCTGCTAATGCTTTCGCGGGCGTAGAGAACGAGCTTCAGTATGATGCCGACCGGATTGAGGCCTATATGCAGCGCATCTACTCCAATCATAGTTTGATGGATGATGCTCGCAGCTTTCTAAGCAGCAGTGCCGAAGGATACTTAACCGATAGTTTGCAAAACAGCCAATTCTCTAAGCCGCTCGTATCTTTTCCGGAGGATATTAAAACCTACCTGTACAGCTGGGCGCAAGGCGGAATAACGCAGGTTAGTCTGCATACCGGCCAATACGGCAATGTCGTACGCTTTAACGATAACGGAATTGCAAGCTTCCTATTCGGTCTTCCTAATACAGACGAAGCATTCCACGATACGATTCTCAAGGGTTTCGTATATCGCAAGAAACTATCGGATCTGGCGCTGGGCTCGGGCTCTAAGGAATTAGGGGAGCTCCGCTTCTTGGTCAGCAGTGATCAAATCTTTGAATCTATCCAAAATTATCGCTTGGGCAAGGCCGCTGCAATCAGCGCTTCCGGGGAGATCTATCTGATCGGTAACGAACAGGATCAAGTCTTGAAGGAAATAGCCCTTCAAGCGGCGGCGAACGGACAAAGTCACGGTTATATTTCGAATGGATTTTTTGAGCATAGCTTCTATATTACGTTCCCGTCCACGAAGTTCAATTTCAAATTCGTAAGCATCGTTGATTTATCCATGCTCATTCGACAGCATGCCAACATGCTGATCACCATCTTTCTGATCGTTATAACGACTATGATTAGCGTTCTGCTGCTCATTGTGTACAACCTGCGGGATGATTCCCGGTTCCTGCACCGTATCATTCAATCAATTGGACGCGTGAAAACAGCCAACTTCACCCCTAATCGCCCTGCCCGTTATCGCCGTAATGAATACGGCATGATCGCTCGGGAATTAGACGATATGATTCAACAGTTGGATAAGCATATCCGCAATGAATATTTGCTAAAACTCAAACAACAAGAGACTGAAATGAAAGCGCTTCAAAACCAAATCAACCCTCATTTTCTCTATAATACGTTAGAGGTTATCCGCTCCACTGCCCTTGTTAATCAGGACCGGGACACCGCTGATGCCATTGCTACGCTGGGAGCGCTCTATCGCGAAATCGTCAAAAAAGAAAATATTATTACGATCGCAAGCGAGCTGGAATTGCTGCAGAAGTACCTGGAGATTATGGAATTCAAGTATCCGGAACGTTTCTTTTACCAACTTAATGTAGACCCGGCAATACTCTCGATCCCCACCGTGAAATTTTGGATGCAGCCTTTGGCGGAAAATTTTTTCATCCATGGCTTTAACCCCAGCAGCGAGTTTAACTTGTATGTCGTGAATGGCTGGGAAGCCGAACAGCATTATGTAATGGAATTCGTGGATAATGGGCGCGGTATCCATGCCGACCGTTTGCAAGCGGTACGAAGCACGCTGTCGAGCCATGACGATCCTTCTTCCGGAAGTATCGGTTTGCGCAACGTATACACAAGGCTTCACTTCTTTTACGGAAAAGGCTTTTCTATAGAAATTGGGAATAACGAGGAAGCTGGCGTTAAGATTTCTGTACGAATTTCAAAAGAGGTGATTGAACATGTACAAACTGTTGATTATCGATGACGAGCCTCAAATTTTGGAGGGAATGAAGCGAATTCTGGACTGGAAGCAATACGGTTTCAGTCGGATCGATACGTGCGAATCTACGGACGCGGCCATGTCCATGGTTGTAGATCTGCAGCCGGATGTCGCCATATTTGATGTGTGTATTGGCAAAAATCTCGGCTATGAAGCGATCTACAGACTCAATGAGCTCCACATCCCTACCAAATATGTGATCATGAGCGGTTACAGTGAATTCAAATATGCCCAAGAAGCCATTCGTTGCGGTGTCAAAGACTATTTGCTCAAGCCTGTTGACCGTACAAAGCTGCAGCAAGTGATCGAGAAAATCATAGTTGAAGATCTGGGTGGTACGATCGGCAATACAAGCTGCGAGAGTATGAACAAAGATCCTGTACTTGGCGTAAGCTACGACCGCTTATCCAAGCTGGCCAACCGCATTCTGCTCATGATCAAGACGGAGTATGCTCAGAATATTACCTTGAAATCAGTCGCAGAGCGCTTCCAGATGAACAGCACTTATCTTGGACAACTATTTCTCAAGGAATCCGGAATGAAGTTTTCGGAATACCTCATGGCTTACCGCATGTTCCTGGCGCAAGAACGAATTCAAACGTCGGACGAAAAGATTTCTTCGATCGCGCTTTCCGTCGGCTATAACAATCTTAATTATTTCTATACCCACTTCCATACCTATTTCGGAAAATCCCCCTCCGATCTGAGGGGAAAAGGGTAGCAACAAGCTTGGCGGAAAGGAGGATATCGATGCTAAAGTACCCTAGACTCAGATATATCTTCATGGCAATCGGTATTATACTGCTGCTCACAGCGTATACGACCGGTTGCTCCCGGCAGCCTGGCAGAAATAACGACGATGTGTACGAAGGCGATACTGTCAATTTGATTTATTATACGATCGGAGAGCCGGACAAGGATCTGAAGCTCGTCAATGATAAAATCAATGAAATGCTGGCTCGCAAAATCGGCGTGACGATCACCTATATCAAGATTGGCTGGCAGGAGTACGAGGATCGGCTGAACACGCTTATATCCGCCGGTACTCCCTTCGACATTGCTTTTGCCCCCAACTATGCAGCTACCACTACGCGCGGCGCTTGGCTGAGACTTGATGACTATCTGACTAGTCTGGGCAAGGATATGTACGACGCCATTGACCCGACCTTCTGGCAGGGGGTGCAAATGAATGACGGAGCCATCTATGGCGTGCCGACCAATAAAGAACTGGCCGTGCGCGATCATTGGATGTACCCTGCTTCCATTGTCAGCAAGTACAATATCGACATTTCCAATTATAATACGCTGGAATCGCTAGAACCTTTGCTTCGGATGATTCAAGAGAATGAGCCTGCCTATGTACCCATGGAGCTAGATCGAGATTCACACAATTTCTTCGCACTCTATGGCTACGAATATATCGTGAACCATAAGGTTCCCTTAATGGTGAAATCACTGGACCCTGACGCCAAGGTCGTCAATATTTTCGAAACCAAAGAAGCACGGCAAGTATTAGACACTCTGCGGCGTTATTATAAGGAAGGCTTCATTAACAAAGACGCGGCGCTCCGTGAGCCAGGAGGACTTAAGCGCGGAGATAAAGTGTTCTGGAAGTCGTCCGGCGGCGGACCGCTCTCGGAGACGACTTGGAGCAAGGATCGCGGCTACAAGGTTGTATCGAATCCGGTAACCCCTAGCGTCGTGACTACGGAATCGGTCCGCGGCGGAATCATGGCTGTCAATGCCAACACCAAGCATCCCATTGAAAGCATGAAGTTTCTGAATCTGCTCAATACCGACCCGGAAATTCGAAACCTATTCAATTATGGTATCGAAGGGGTGCATTATACGCTGAATGACCAAGGACAAACGACCCCCATTCCAGGCAAAGACAGCCACGGCAACCCGATTCCGGACGAGCCGGCGAGCTATGCAGGCGTCCAATATACACAGGGCAATTGGTTTATTCTGAGAACCATGGGCGGCGATACCCCTGAACCCCTCGATAAATGGGAGCTGTTCCGCGAATATAATGCGGAGTCGATCAAGTCCGCCGTTCTCGGCTTTACTCCCGATTTATCCAAGCTGACCGCTCAAATCGATAACATTGAGATGGTTTGGAGGAAATATTATGCAAGCCTCATGACCGGTACCGTCGATGTTGACTCGATCCTCCCCAAGTTTAACGAGGAGCTGGGGCAAGCAGGCATTGAGGAGGTAGTTAAGGAAGTTCAGAAGCAGCTGGATGCGTGGCGGGATGAGGCGGGTGCTGTAACGGGTCGTTAACATCAAATGGGCTGTCTGGGACAGCCCATTCATCCGATCGTTTTCACTTGATCTCTTACGACGATTGATATTTTTGTTTCTTTTGCTGGCTTGCTTGCGTGACATGGCTTTTATAATCGGTAGGCGAGACGCCGAACTGTTTTTTGAACATCCTACTAAAATAAAATTGGTCGCTAATTCCTACTAGCGCAGATATCTCCTTGATGTAAGTGTGGCCTTTCATAATTAATTCTGCCGCTTTGTTCATCCGTACATTGTTTATATATTGAATGAGGCTGAGTCCCATTTGATCCCTAAATACGCGGCATAAATAGTTTTCGCTGAAATTAACGTGGTCGGCAATCATTTCCAACGTGATCTTATCCCGATAATGTAACCCAATATAGGTTATGACATCGGCTATTTCTTTCCTGGTCACAGCCGAATCAAGAGAACTTGGAACATCCGTCCAGAAGCTCAAATCTTCTAAAGCTTCCATAGCAATAGCTAATAAAGCACCCGAGCTTTTACAATCCCAAACCTTGTTTTTATTCCCCTCATATTGCTCGGCATTCGTCACTGTTATTTTATTGTCGCATAACGGGATATAATCCAAGCATTTATTGATAAATGTTTGGAGCGCCAAAGGGTGAATCCTATTCTGATGGGCTTGTTCTGTAAAGGTTTTTAGCATCAACATAATTGAAGCGCTATCATCCTTATATAAATAGTGCAAAATGGATTTGGAGAAATCCACATAGTTAACAAAATCCATGTCATGTTTGAGGTCTATATCATGATAAAAAATAACGGAATGTGCCTCGTAAAAATTAATATGGATAGCATCTTTGCAAGCTTGATACATTTGTCTAGCCTCTGGATAACCTGCTATTTCCGACGAATATACAATAACAGGCTCCAGCGTCATGTACATTTGTATGAGTGATTGTATCCGGTGCACAAAGGTCAACGGCTCAAATTGACATTGAAGCAGCCGTTCCTTAGCTATCAGAACAATAATTGCATTGGCCTCTACTTGAAAGACCTCTACATCCTGTTCGGATTCCATTAAATCAAGAATCATGTTCTCGATGAATGACATCGAAATATTAAATTTCTGCCCTTCTTTGGCTGTAGACCTATCTAAATGGATATAAAATTGGTAGCACGTTTTGCTTGATAAATGCAATTGAACCGCATTGTTTTGTAAAAGATGCTCCATGTCATGATAACTATTTGTAAAATACTCTTTTAACATCGTGTTTTTGACGCTCTTCAAATTGCTGCGCAACTCTTGCTCTCTCGTTACTTGCTCTTGTAAAGTAAGCTGTTGATCTTGAAGGAGCTTTGCCGTCTTCTGAAGCTGCTCGATCAGCGCTTCCGTCTTGATGCTAATTTTCAACATATAATCGACCGCGCCAAGAAGCAAGGCTTCGCGCACAAGCTCATATTCGCCGAAATTACTGGCTACAATGATTTTCCCCTTATAGCCGAGCTCATTCAGTTCTCTTATGAGCTGAAGCCCATTCAAATTCGGCATTTTCAAATCTGTAATAATGATATCCGGATTTAGTTCTTTCACTAAAACCAATGCTTCATTTCCGTCTGAGGCTGTACCGCAGATAGGAAACCCAAGGCCATCCCAATCAATCATCGTACGCAGAGCAATTTTTACAATAGGCTCATCATCTACAAGCAATACATGGAACATATAAAAATTAACCCCCTTCAGACATTTGAATAGGAATAATCATTCTGCAACAAGTACCCTCGCCTACCACGCTTGAAATGAATAAACCATATTGATCTCCGTAATGGAGTTTAATTCGTTCATTCACATTGTTTACTCCAATGCCTGACAGCTTATCCGAATGATCGGCAGCACGGTCTAAATTCGTATCAAACCCTTTACCGTTATCCGTAATATCTATGTGAAGCTGATTATCGACCTGCTGAACTTTAATGCTAATATCGATGGACTTGCCATTTTCGGAAATACCGTGAATAATGGCATTTTCAGCAACGGGCTGCAAGATTAATTTCGGAATGAGCAATGGGAGCAGCTCGTCATCGATCTCATAGTTAACCTGGAACCGGTCCGCATAACGGATTTTTTGAATTTCAAAATAATGCGCTAAGTTTTGAAGCTCCTGTTCAATGGTAACCTCTTCGTTATTATCGAGAATCGTACTGCGCAATAGCTCGGATAGCGAGCTTATTCCATTATTGAGTACGGGCACCTGATTAATGACTGCTAGCCAGCGAAGCGTATTTAAGGTGTTAAACAAAAAATGCGGATTGATTTGCGACTGAAGCATTTGGAGCTCCAGCTCCCGCTTTCGTTTGTCATCAAGCTTTTGATTATCCATCAATCGCTCAATCTCGCTGACCATGCTATTTATTTTACGGGAAAGCGCACTCATCTCATCGTCATTCTCGTCGTGAATACGATTCGATAAATCACCGTTCGAGATTTGATTGCTGAAAGCTATAATGCCTTTTATAGGTTTAACAATACTATTGTACATAAAATAAATAATGATAATGCAGGTGATAACAATCATGAATACAATAACAATCATACTAAGCGTGATTTGACTTATTTCAGAGTTTATATAGGAATAGGGCATCAACGATATAAGATACCAGCCAATTTGCTCGTTATAAATATATGAAATTTGCTGGTCGGCATTATTCACCAGCCCAGAAAAGGAAGTACGATTGTTACTCTGTTGCTCCTTAATCATACGAAACAGCGTGGAATCGGAGTATTGCTCCCCTAACTTCGTCTCTTTATCGCTTGATGAGAAAACCGTCCCGTCCCGACCCATAATAATGAGCTCCGACCCTGTCCCCAGATCAACGCTTGATAGTATATTTTTCGAGAATAAGTCTGTGCTGACGTAAACGAAAGCATATCCGATCTGCTCTGAGCTGTCATGCTCTGCATGAATCTTTCTTCCTACGGCGATCGTGTCGTAAGATCGGGTCGTTCTTACATAAGTAAGTCCGTCATACGGCGCATTTTTATTGACATCGGATATTGCCTTTTCCAAATATTCATTGCTGATTGCTTCGTATCCAAGCTCGTAGAAGGGCTCGTGATTCGTATCATAAATGCTAACGGTTACAACATGTGACGGGAATATCGTCCGAAATATAGCATCCATAGCCGATTCTTTGGACGTTTCGGTAACCGCTGGTTGCGAACGATCGTTAGATAAGTGGGCTTGCACGAATTCATTCGTAGAAATCGATCCGTTAAGAAATTGATAATTTTGAAGCTCCGTAAGCATATTTTTATTAACCAAAGTTATCKCTTGAAAGGTAGATGCGCTAAGCTTATCGCTGATCGAATCCGAATATAGCTTATAGGCATAGTATCCGAGAAAAAGGATAGGAATAACCGATACGATTAAAAAGGTTCCAATTAATCGATGCTGAATCTTAAATTTCCGCAGCATAGCATTACCCCTTGATGATGATCTGTTTATAGTAACATAATGTGCACCTTAAAACATTTAAAAGAAGATGATCCTCATCTATTGGAGACATCATCTTCTTTGGATTTCATTTGAATTTTCTGTTGTACAGCCATAAGAAACTGATAAGCATAGCAAGTCCAAGCAGCATCGTTAACAGTCCTGATGGACCAATCGATTGATGACCGAATACGGTAAGCAGCATGCCTATAATGAACAGGATTAAGTAGAGTAGTTTGTCCATACTAGTATATCATCCTTTCAAACCGCCCATAGTCATACCCTGGGTTAATTTCTTCTGTACCAAAATATATATAAGCAATGTTGGCAGCATAACTATAACGAGACCCGCATATAGTTGTCCATACTCAACAGCGGATTTTTGCGCAGCCAGCAAATTCATTAACCCAACCGGAAGCGTCTTATATTCCGGCTTCGTTAGCAAGGTCATCGAAATTATGTATTCGTTCCAGAACGATAGGAAGTTGAACAAAATAATCGTAATGATCGCAGGTCTTGCCATTGGCATAATAACTTGAACCATGGTTCTAAAGTATCCTGCTCCATCGACCGAAGCAGCCTCTTCATATTCTTTCGATAGCGATTTGAAATAACCTGACAGCAAATATACGGTAAATGGCAGCGCCATAGCTGTATACACTAGCGCCAATATAAAAATGTTATTCAATAAGAATGGTTGGCCAAACATGCTTCGCGCAACTTTGTCACCATTATTCAACATGAGAAAAATAGGAACGATGATATAGTTAACATTAATGAATAACCCAGCCATAAACATCGTGTTCCATAACACGCTTCCTCTGAAACGATAACGGGCAAGCACGTAAGCTGCCGGAAGTGCTATGACGAGCAATAATGCGATGGACAATGCCGTTACAAGCACGGAGTTGAACATATAATCGCCCATATTTGCCTTCAGCCAAGCATCTGCAAAGTTCTGAAGGTATACGCCTTGAGGTAACGCCCACGGACTGCCGTAAAATTCAGCATCTTCTTTAATAGAAGCGGTAAACGCCCACAATACCGGAATAATGATAATGACTGTTAATAAAATCAACAGAAAATAGGATAGAGTCTTGAATACGATTGCTTTGCTTGTCATCCTTTCTTCCCTCCTTAATACTCTAGATGATCACGCTTGGTAACAGCATTAAGAATGCCAGCTAAAGCAAACGAGAACAAGAACACAACGACGCCAATCGCCATGCCGTAACCATAAGAAGAATTCGTATAGGCTTCTTTGTACATGTAGCTTAAGAACACTTCAGTCGCTCCATCAGGACCTCCGCTTGTCATGGCAGTAACGAAGAGGAAGCTCATATTGATCGTACTAATAATAAAGAAGGTAAGCGTCGTACGAATATTCGTCCAGATAAGCGGTATCGTGATTGTAAAAAACTGATGGATAGGCGAAGCGCCTTCAAGATTGGCGGATTCGTATAAGCTTTCCGGAATGTTAGCCATGCTTGCCATATACATAACCATGTAATAACCAACGGCTTGCCAAATCATTGCGCCAGCAAGACTGTAAATAACGATTTTCTGATCTCCAAGCCATAGGATAGGTTCGTCTGCGACACGGAACAAATGAAGCACCGAATTTAGAAGTCCATTGTTCGGATCATAAATGGCAGAAAATATCGCGCTAATAACGACTACGGACAAAATATTAGGAATGTAAAAAACAGTACGATATAAATTACGCCCTTTGAGGTTGCCTCGCGTAAGTACCCCCGCGAATAGGAGCGCTATCGCGAACGTAACAATCGTTACAACAATAATTAACAAAATACTGTTTTGAAATACTTGATAGAATTTATCGCTTTGGAACAGCTTGCCGAAATTATCGAATCCGACAAACGTCTTCGTATCGGTATATCCTCCCCATTTGTATAGGGACATACGAAACACGTCAATGCTTGGAATTAACAAGAAGACAATAAATAGGATGACGGCCGGAGCCAGACAAAAAAATATAAAACGGGATTTCCCCCTGTTAGACGGCATTACTCGTTCTCCTTCCTGCTTGTAACGTAACTGTGGCCAGTTTTCACTGGCCACAGCACCTTTTACTATGTTGAAACCTATCTATTTCTGAGCCGCACGAAGAGCATCGCTTGCTTTCGTAATCGCATCTACCCACTCTTGTTGCGATTTCGCACCGGTAACCAAGGAATCGACCGTTCCGAATACGGTATCAGAAATGTTTACTCCTTCAACCGGAGCCGTAGAAGTGAATGCGCCCATCGCTGCTTTTGCGCCAGTATCATAAATACTGTAGAACAACTTGTTATCGCCATCTAGTTTATCCGACATCCCTTTAATCGGTTGCACGGCGCCTGCCTTAGCAAAAATCGCTGCAGCTTCATCCGAATAGAGATAAGCGATGAACTGCTTCGCTAGATCCGGATTTTCGGCTTTAGCCGGAACCCAAATTTGCTCGAAGAAGGTATAGGAATAACGATCTCCGCCATCGGCTACAGCTGGAAGAGCGGTAAAGCCCCATCCGAATCCTTCTGCACGAGGCGCACTCGCCATTTCATTGACAACCCATGTACCATTAGGCATAAATAATGCTTTGTTGTCCAAAATGAGCTGTTGGTTTTTTGTAAAGTTATCTTTATTGCCGTTAGCCGGAACTGTTTTCTCTGTGTAAGAAGCTAACTTTGTCATAATATCAAATGCTTGTTTTGCCTCCGCCGATTGCCAGATTCCTTCCGAATAGCTAATCGCTTTCGTGAAGAATTCAGGTCCGCCAACTTCATTGAGCAAAGCGTAGAAGAATGAATCGAAGTAACCGGTTGTCGGATAAGCAAATAGCGCAATACCCTCTGCTTTCGCTTTATCTCCCAATGCCCACATTTCATCCCAAGTTGTTGGTACTTCCCACCCTTTTTGCTCGAACAAACCCGCGTTATAGAACAAGCCTGTAGGGCTGTAGAACATTGGCATCAGATATGATTTGCCGTCATTATATGGATTAGTAATCGTCGTTTCTGTAAAGCCGGGAATGATTTTCTCGCTGACAGCTACGTCTTCACCAGGTACCTTCATGGACAGAACATCGGTAAGATCGGTCATGTTGTTATCTTTTACGAATGTTTCTGTAAGCCCTTTCGGTTGACCGACGGCTAAATGTATAACATCAGGGAAATCACCGGATTTCATGGTTGGTCCAATAACATCCTCGATGTTTTTCTCAATCGTCATTTCGACTTTCACGCCAGGAACCGTCTGCTCGAATGCGGCTGCAACGGTTTGCCACACCGTTTTTCCATAAGCCGTTTCCAGCGCGGCGAATTTCAGCGTGCGAACTTCGCCAGATGAAGCATCAGAGTTCGTTGCACCGTTTTCCTCCGTCTTGTTGTTGGATGAACCACAAGCGGCTAGCGTAAATACTAATAGGACCGCGAGTGCCAAGGTTGCCATTTTTCTCATCTTCTTACCCCTCCTCGATTTCTTTGAATAACGAACATCATTCGTTATTCTAAATAATAAGAATGTTTCCACTCATTCAATTAACCAATAAAATTCAAACTGTTCAATAGCATTTGCTGAAGTAGATAGGATCGCTCATCGGTTTGCAAAATTATCTATCCGCTGATGTTTCAATTGATTTTCCGCATAAAATCAAAAGCTACTAATGATAATTCCACAACTAGTTTTAGTTAAAATTGTTMATACATTGCGCAGGAATATTCATGTACTTCTGCGTGGATAATGTTCATAATCAATCTGTTAAGGGTCTATTTATGATAAAAATGTTGGAGTGATTAGCATGCAAAGATATTCAAGCATCATCTTAGTAGCGGTAGCATTGCTAGGAATCATAGCTATTTCAACAATAACGGTTATGAAAGATCGAACGTCTCCCTCTGACAAACCTGCAG
Organism: Paenibacillus sp. 2TAB19; assembly: GCF_052115185.1. Taxonomy (NCBI): domain Bacteria; kingdom Bacillati; phylum Bacillota; class Bacilli; order Caryophanales; family Paenibacillaceae; genus Paenibacillus; species Paenibacillus sp. 2TAB19. The sequence continues at coordinate 12,752 of NZ_JBFRGE010000041.1, forward strand.
CTAATAACAAAGAATTGCATATCGCCGTATTTCAAGGCGGATACGGTCTGGAATACTGGAAAGAAATAACGGAGAAATTCGAGGTTGCTTATCCGGGAGTGCAAGTGCATCTGACAATCAGTCCTCGGATMGGCGATGTAATTAGACCTCAAATTGTCGCAGGAAATCCACCCGATTTTCTAGCGATTTCGGATACCGACCAAAGCGGGATTATGACCTCATTAGTGAAGGAAAAAGGGTTAATGGATATAACCGACGTGTTTGAAGACGTAGCATTAGATCATGTGCAGCAATTAAAGGACATGATTCTCCCCGGCATCCTTGAAAGCAAAAGATTTACTCCTTATGAAGACGGGAAAATTTATATGGCTCCGTCTAATGCTGCGCCAATGGGGTTAATCTACAACAAAAAATTGTTCAAGGACAAAGGTTGGAAGCTGCCTGAAACATGGGGTGAATTTTTCGCGTTAGACGAGGAATTAAAGAAAAAGGAGAATTATGTAGCCGATGAGAATGGAAATAAAATAAAGCGCGCGTTATTTACTTATCAGGGAATCTATCCGGAATACTTGGAAGAAATTTTGTACCCTTCACTTGCGAATGCTGCTGGAATTGCACAATTAAAAAAAATATTTTCATATGAACCAGGTTCTTTTAAGACGGAGCCTGTAAAACAGGTATTAGATACATTAGCTAAGCTTGGAAGCGGCGGTTATTTGATGGAGGGGACAGTCGGACTTAATCACACCCAGTCACAAACCGATATGATGCTGGGCAAAGCGATATTTATCGTGAATGGTTCGTGGATGGAGAATGAAATGAAAGATTCTCCAAGAGAGGACGGTTTCGAATTCGGCATGATTCCCGTTCCCGTGTTCAATAAAGGCGATGAACGTTATATTCTTTCTAGCTATGAACAATTTTCTATTCCGCTCAAGGCCAAAAACCCTGAGCTTGCAAAAGAGTTTTTGAAGTTTCTATATACCGAGGAATCCGTCCTCTTATTTGCTAAGAAAGCGAACGGTACTTTTGCACTCAAAGGAGCCCAAGAGCTTTCGAGAAACTACTTAACCCCGGGCGTATATGAAATGTTCAGCGCTTATGAAGGGGCAACGGCCATTACGCAAGAATGGAATATTATTCCGAAGCAATCCAAAGAAGATATAAGAAATCAATTGTTCAAAAAAGCCATCACTCCGATTATGACGGGAAAAATGACCACCGAGGAATGGATGAATCAAGTAGAAAACGCGTTTGCAGATATTCAAGCCAATATGAACGCACAACAATACTAGCCTTCTTCATTTCTTTGAGAGCGAACAAATTTCGGTCGAAATGCACTCGGCGCCATGCCTGTCCACCTGCGGAATTGTCTAGAGAAATGGCTTGCGGACTGAAATCCAAGCTGTTCGGCTAATTCCTCCATCGAATAGGTCGAATGCACAAGCAGATGCTTCGCCTGGTTAAGAACCATTTTACTCCTATATTGTCGCGGCGATTGCCCGTAAACCTTCGTAAATATATGCGTGCAACGACCGCGGCTGATCCCTAATGAGGCTGCAATTCCAGCTATTGCCCCATGATTTTCATTGCGTAGTTTTTCTTCAATCGCATGAGCCAGCTCCGTTTCAAATACGGAGGCGTTCTGCATACTCTCGTTACTCATCGGAATCGGACTGCGTGCTTTTTCGCTGTACTTTATAAACTCACTAATGATTCCCAGGGTGTGAGATTGGATAATAAGGCGATCTAAGGCTTTGTCGTCTTCAACGGTATCGACGCGAATATTGTGCAAAAACGCCTCTTCAATAGCGCTAAAATGTGTCGGTAACGATAGCCCCGCAGCCTCTTCTGCCTTAATGATCACGTAATCGGCCTTGCATAACCTCTCACGTATGATGGGATCATCCAGATCGAAATGCAAATTAAAGAAACGATAAACGGAAGTTGGACCATTCTCAGTAGCATGTGAAATACCGGACTTTATTAACAGCCAATCCCCGCTGCTAATCGTAAATACATGATCGCCTATCGTTTGCCTTATCTCCCCTTGTTTACAATGCAATAGTTCAAAAAGGTAATGATGATGCCGAGGAAAAGACCAATTAGGATGAAAATCCCCCAAATGACAGCCGATAATCTGCAGCGTACTCGTTAGGTTAGGGAGTGAATAATGAATATCCATGTTACATGGACCTCCTATTGTTCAATAGTCTAGACATCTATTCTAGCGTAACGCGATTCCATACAAAAGGTCAAATTTACTCTTCTTTTGTCCATTTGTTTACCTATTCTTTCCGCTTAATATATTAAGTATCATGATTGACGCATAACCATATTGCATTGGAGGTCACTTTGGATGACTGTATTATCGGTACAAAACGATCATTTTTATTTCGATAACAAACCTATTCGCTTGCTTTCCGGAGCGATCCATTATTTTAGAGTCGTACCTGAATACTGGCAGGATCGTTTATCAAAGCTGAAAGCATGCGGATTTAATACGGTAGAAACTTACATTCCATGGAATTTCCATGAGCCTGCACCTGGCAAATTCAATTTTGAAGGTATGGCAGACATTGAACGGTTTGTTCAATTAGCAGGCGAACTAGGCTTGCATGTCATCGTGCGCCCGAGTCCCTACATTTGTGCAGAATGGGAATTCGGAGGTTTGCCTGCATGGCTGCTTGCAGATCGGGAGATCCAGCTTCGCTGTATGAACCGCCCCTATCTGGATAAAGTAGATGCCTATTACGATGAGCTATTGCGTAGACTGAAGCCTCTGCTTTCCACAAACGGCGGCCCTATTATTGCCATGCAAATCGAGAATGAATATGGAAGCTATGGCAACGATACAGCCTATCTTCAATATTTGGAGCAAGCCATGATAAGTCGTGGCATTGACGTGCTATTATTCACTTCCGATGGACCAGAGAATCATATGCTTMAAGGAGGTATGGTTCCAAACGTATTAGAAACGGCAAACTTCGGTTCAAGAGCGGAGGAAGCTTTCGAGGTGCTTCGCCGTTATCAACCGCAAGGCCCGCTGATGTGTATGGAATACTGGAATGGCTGGTTTGATCACTGGGGTGAAGAACATCACGTTCGTAACGGTGATGAAGTTGCTCAAGTGTTTGAGGATATGCTTTCACTAGGCGCCTCTGTGAACTTTTATATGTTCCATGGCGGCACCAATTTCGGTTTCACCAGCGGCGCGAATGGCTTAGAACGAGATCACTACGAGCCTACYGTTACAAGCTATGACTATAATGCACCATTGAATGAAGCAGGCGATCCTACAGAAAAGTATTTTGCGATACGCGATATTATTGCTAAATATACAGATCTTCCCGAGATGGAAGTTCCTAAAGCTTTGCCCAAACAGGCATATGGAACAGTGCTTGCAACTAGCCATGCCATGTTGTTAGATCAATTGCACCAATTGTCCGAGCCCATACATGCTGTCACTCCGGAGCCGATGGAGCGTTACGGACAGAACAACGGATTTATCGTGTATGAAACCTTTATTTCCGGACCGCGCGAAGAAAAGGAACTCATTATTCAAGATTGCCATGACCGGGCGCTCGTTTACTTGAACGGTGAGTTTAAAGGGATCATCGAAAGATGGGATTCTAGCAAAAAAGTCCATTTTGAAGTGCCTACTGGCGGAGCGCGTCTAACCATTCTCGTTGAAAATATGGGGCGCATCAACTACGGACCATACCTAGCCGATCGTAAAGGGATTACCGAAGGCGTTCGCCATGGCAATCAATTCCTATATGGATGGACCATATGGACATTGCCGCTCGATAACTTGAACCCTTTATCCTTTGCAGCGATAGAGAAAGAAACAGCAACTGGTCCAGCATTCTATCGTGCGGAATTGAACATCGAAAATGCACCGGCAGACACGTTCTTGAAGCTGGAAGGATGGTCTAAAGGAGTCGTTTACGTCAACGGATTCAATTTGGGGAGATATTGGAGAGTTGGTCCGCAGCAGACTCTTTACGTTCCTGCACCGCTCCTGCGTCAAGGCAGCAATGAAATCATCGTCTTCGATATTGACGGAACAGAAAGCTTAGAATTACAGTTTGTAGACCAACCTCAATTAGGGTAATAGCTTTAAGATCCGCTTCAGCTTTTGGGCTTTTATCTATGTTTTCACTGCCCCCGTTACACGGAAGTGCTGGCGTCTGTTTTATACAGACGCCAGCATTTTTACATAAAACCAAGCTCGCCAAGCAGTCGGCTCAGCATAATCGCCATTTCGGCACGGGTTGCGGTTTGATGCGGCTTGAAATTGCCAGCTTGATCGCCTTTAATGATGCCGTAAGCGATCATTTCCTGCACAGCCTGGATAGCCCATATCGACACCTCGCTGGAATCATTCAGCAGCTCCGATCCGTTATCCGTAGCATTGGAAGCGGACCCTCTGACGTATTTGATCGCTCTAGCAAGGATGACCGCCAGCTCTTCCCTTGTAACAAAATCATTCGGGTGGAAGCTTCCATCTTGGTATCCGGTCACCAATCCAGCTGCTGCCGCGGATGAAATCGCCGTTTCGTACCATCGACCTGCAATATCGGTTAAAGTCCCTGGCTGATCCGCCGCCGGGATGCCTAGCGCTCTGACCAGCAGCGCCGCTGTCTCCGCTCGCGTTAAGCCGGCCTTCGGATCGAAGCTGTTTTCTCCTTTCCCTTCAAAGATGAGCATCGATGCAAGCTTCTCCGCTTCATTTCTAGCCCAATGATCTTGCATATCGGCAAAAGCTTTCCGATTAACAATATTCACGTACAAGCCATCGCTGCTAACTGGCAGCAGTGCATACGTATGTCCTCCGATATTCTCATATCGTACCGGAACATATTGCAGCTGTTGAAGCCGTTCGTTCCATACCGCTATAATCGTATCTTCGTTCCTATTGGAAACCGCAATACGCCTTTCTACTCTGCTGCCTAGATAATCTAAGGTCACATCAGACCCATCACCAATGCTCATTACAATCTTAAATTGAATAGGACCGGATAATAATGCTGCACCACGGGCTTGCAGTTCCGCCAATAAAGGAGCAGCAGCCTCGCTCTTGGCGGCATAAATCGCAAAACTCAGTTTATCTCCATCTTTGCCTGCATACTGCGTATCTGCTGCAGCAATCAGTTCAGAGAAAGGCATGCTCATACTGCCGCCGGACATTGTTACTTGAATCGTAAACAAAGGATTTAACTTGAGCAACTGGCGTACCGTTACTCCGCTTAGTTCGAAATGTCCATTTGCCGTACCCCTATCAACCTTAATTAGTCCAGATTCTACTTCGGATTGTGATAGTTTAATGGTTTCCTTCTGATTATTTCCAGCGATGAAATCGATATAATATTCGGATTGAGGCTGCTCGGGTTCGTTCGTTTCTCCAACCGTTTGATTATTCCTTAAGACGATCACTTGAAACGGTCTGCTGTCCGATTTCAGTCCATTGGTTACCGTTGCCGTAAGCGTAACCTTTTGGTCTCCTTTTTCATATGACGGCCGTGAAACTGAACCTTTAACAGGGTTAATCAGCTCCGTTCGGCTAGAGGTCCAAGAAATGACGGAGCCGTTAGCTCCTGTAACTGGAAGCGTCAATCCATTACGCACATGCTTTTCGTCATCTCCGGCTGCGTAACCGATCGCGAGCAGCATCAAGTCTTGGGCTACTTTCTCTTCATCCGTCATGTCGGCTTTGGTAATTGTTACACTATAAAGGACGGAATAAGTTGTCTGATTCGCATCCACCGCTGCTTCCAATGTGACGGCTGAGTCCCCCTCCGAGTAAGACGGACGATGCACAGCACCCGTTGTTTCATCAAGCAGGCTGTTGTCCGAAGACGTCCAGCGAATCGTACGGCCAGCAGCATCCCTGCTTGGCAGCCCAACATTCGATTTCACTGCAGCAGCAGTCTCTCCAGTGGCAAACACCGGCTCAGGAGCAGCATAGACGGTTAGCTGGCCAATGTTCGGGATCACCTCATAATTCGACAGACGGTTCAACGGATCGAGAAGCTGTGCAGTAATATCATAAGCGCCTTCATCGCTCTCTTCCGTCGCTTCCGTTGTATACGCTGCCGTAATGGAGTCGCCCGAGACAACGCCTGTAAGATTGCCGCTTAACTGCGGATTCGTATTTCTTATCCATCGCGATAGCGGATCCGTTATAACGAGAAGTTCGGCTTTCGTAACCGTCAACTCGCCTTCCTCAAGGATCACATGATAGTTATTCAGCGTATCTTCCGGATCCGTGATGGCGGGTACGATTGGATACGATCCTACTCGACTTGATAAAGTTGCTGCTGTCGAATAAGATGCCTGGATCGTATCACCATTCATAAGACCGGTGATCGAAYCCGTCAGAGACGGATTGCTTTGCCCATAGGCTCGGGTTTGATTCGAAGCAGCAACCGTTAAGGGGGCTTGTGTCACAGTTAAAGTCCCAGGCATATATACAATTTCATACTTCGTGGATGTCAAACCACTGGCTGTAATGGAATACTCTCCAATTGGGCTGGCTGCGTCAGCGGATGTCGAGAATAACGGCTGCCCAAGCGAGTTAGCTGCGTCCCATGTCATCAGTCCGTCCAAGCTTATTGTCATACTGCCATTAGACGTTCCATATGGTCTGCTCGCATCATTAGGCGTAACCGTAAGCGGGGCTTTGTTAACCGTAAGCGTCGTCGTTTGCTCCGCCGCGGGATAAGGGAACGAAGCAGCAGTCGATAATTTCAGTTCATAACTCCCCGCAGCTAGTCTAAGTGAATAGCTGCCACTAGCATTACCGTCTGAATTCGTCGTTACGTACCCTATAGAGCTTCCATTAACGAAGACATTAATTGCCCGATTGGCTAGCGGCCCATCCGGAGTTGTCAGTGTTCCCGAAATTATTACTGTTTGTCCGTATGTACCTGTTACCGGAGATGTGCTGAGCGTAGTCGTAAAATCCCTAGGAGCATCTCCAACGTAAGTGGCAAATCCAAAATCATATTCGTCAGACCAATAGGGATAGGTAGAGGTATAAGCTTTTCCTCCTGCATATACGTTGGTAGTGTGAGTCATCCACGCTGTTTGCGGCGTCTCGCCGATCGAAGCGGTTAAGCTCATCGTATACTGTTGTCCAGCCTGTATCTGTGCCGGTTGTTCAAACAATACGGATACCGGGCCAGGCGTACTAGTTGGAACGTTCCTGCTCCCAAAAGTCGATGAAGCAAGCACCGTTCCTGACACGCTTTGTCCTGCATAAATACTGAGTGTAAACACAATTCCCGAACTCCCGTAATCGATCATATGCAAATCAATTTGATTCAGATAGCCGGACTCCCCCGCCGTAAAGCTTTGAGCACGTCCGCCCGCTCGGAACGAGCCAGCCGGCACATCTCCGGTTGATTGGTCAATCGAATCGGCTGCGACTGCCACCGACCCGGGAATCGCCGCCAATATCGGTATAATTGTAAGGATCAAGGCCATCAAAAGGCGGACCATCCAAGATGTCGTCCTTGCGTTAATAGATCTGTTCTTATCCAAACCAATAGACCATCCTTTCATCCCAATCTAAGTTATTTAACAAAGCAGTRCTTGCCTAATATATCTAACTGTATCATTCTATTTAATTTAGTACTATTAACGAAAGTTAACTTCTCCCCGAAAAACAGCATAGTTCGACAGTTAACGACGACTTTCTCAGAAGTCGAGAAGCCTTTGTCGATTGTCCGAAAATTACATTGCAGTAGTCAATCACATCGAACTCTTTAATCCTTTTTTTAAAAAGATTCAACAAATCGCTTGCACCTTACGTAACGTAACGTTTTATAATGAGGCTACYGGTGATCAAGCTAGCGACAAAGATCGGAGATGATTAATGAAACGATATTGGAAGGTCGGGGATCTGGCCAAGTTGACGGGTCTAACGGTGCGAACGCTGCGCTTCTACGACCAGATCGGGCTGCTCTCGCCGACGAATGTCACGGAATCGGGACATCGGCTATATGACGACGAGGATTTGTCGCGACTCTATCGAATTGTATCGCTGAAGGAGTTGGGCCTCTCGCTCGAAGAGGTAAAAGCGGCCCTGACGGGGCGCGGAATCGATCCGCTCGAGGTCGTCAGCCTTCAGATCGAGCGCGTGCAGGAGCAAATCAGGCGGCAGCAGAAGCTGCTGGATCAATTGAGGCACGTATCTAAGCTGATGAAAGGAAAGGAGCAGGTGACGGTCGACGATTTCACCACCCTGCTGCAAGCGATGAAAAATGACTACGAGAAGCCGATTCTGGATCGTCAACATAGCTGGGAGCAGCGTTTTGGCCTGCTGGGGATGTTCTTAGCGGGCGGGGATGACAACAAACATAAAAAACAAAAAAACAAGGAGGATTAAGATCATGAAACAACCATATGTAAGCCATGGAACGTTCGTAATTGAAAAAACGTATCCGGCATCCAGGGAGCAAGTGTACGAAGCAATGGCTGTCGCTGAAGCCAAAGCACGCTGGTTCACGAAGCCGGAAGTGTTCGAATTCCGGGTAGGCGGACGGGAATTCAGCAGCGGCGAGGCACCGGACGGCGGCTTGTTCACTTTCGACGCTACTTATCAGGAGATTGTGCCGCTCGAGCGTATCGTTTACACATACGTGTTGGACCTTAACGGCGTGCGGTTCTCGGTATCCATTACGACGATCGAGCTTACAGACGCGGATGGCGGAACGAAACTGACCTTTACGGAGCAAGGCGCCTTCTTCGACGGACACGATGCGGTGGAGAATCGGGAACACGGCTCGAAGGAATTGCTGGAGCTGCTTGGCAATTCGCTTGCACAGAGCGGAGAACCCGTTGCGACGGAGGACGATGCCGAGCTGGTGCCTGGGGAATTGGAATATGCCCATGCGCGCTGGTACGACTTCCCGAAGGAAGAGGTTTACCGGGCGTGGGCGCAGCCGGAGCTGTTGACGCATTGGTGGGGACCTAACGGCTTCACGAGTACGTTCCACGAATTCGACTTCCGCGAAGGCGGCTTCTGGCGCTTTACCTTTCATGGACCGGACGGCAAGAATTATCCGAACGAGATCAAGTTCATCGAGATCGAGGCGGGAGAACGCATCGTACTGGAGCATCATGACGCTCCCGAGTTCCGGTTGACGGCGACATTTGCCGAGAAGGACGGTCGTACGCGCGTGACGTTCAGACAGCAGTTCAAAGACGAGAAGGTATTCGAGCAAGTGAAATCATTTTGCCCAGACAGCAATGAGCAGAACTTGGACCGTCTTCAGGCTGTGCTAGAGGGGCATCGTTTATAGAAACCGCGGGGCAGTAAAGCATGCCGCGTAAAAGCATCGGCCTAAGAACGTTGGAACGTTCTTAGGCCGATGCTTTTGTCGTGTTTTCCGGAAACCTGCAGCCTACTCTAAACCTTTAATATTCTTCTGCCCCCATGCAACAACAAAGGCCGTGAGAAAATCAGGTGCGGATACTTGATTTTCTCTCGCGGCTTTTTGTAATTGAAAAAAACCTTGCTAGATACAAGGTCCTTTAGTCAGCATATTTTTTTAAAGCAGAGTGCYGCTTAAAAACATGTCTACGACTTTTTTTGCTGGTTCGTTGCGGGTAGCATATTTTTGCATTAAATCTGATCTGTTACTAATCAGAAGCAGTGATGAAAAGGCGTGTGCAAGAAACAGCGGATCCTCCGTTCTCAGAATCTCCTTGTCCATCCAGTCTTTAAAGTAATCCGACAACACTTGATAGATTTGTTGTTCAGTTATTCTTATTTCATGGATTTGCTCATCGCTTAATGAGCTCCCCGCCTCTTTTATAATCGTCTCCACTTCTGAGTGAGGATTTGCTATTCTTGCTTCTGCAACGCGCAGCAACCCTGCTTCAAGAGTGTCCGATTCCTTAAGTAAACGCGACACGTTGTTGTGCACATTATTCAACATCGTAGTGATGGCGATCTTGAATAGTTCAGACTTGCTGGTGAAATGGTAGTAAATAGATGGTTTTGAGACGTTACATTCATTAGCGATTTGCTGAAGCGTCACAGGTTCGTAGCCGTTTTCCATAAATAATTGGGACGCGGTATGAATGATCGTTTCATGTATGGATAATTCATCTTGTGCTTGCTTTGGTCTACCAGGCGACCGTTGGGTTTGKTTATTAATAATTATCACCTTCTTGAACATTGTATGACAACTACCTTCATTTATCAATGTGGCCTTGTAATTATATTTACCGGTAAATATAATTAAATAATCATAAGGCTTTCACAAAAGACAAAAAGAGAAGGTGATTAGAATTTGGAGCGAATTGCGTTATTGAAGCGAGTTAGTTATTTAACAACCATTTTTATGTTCTTGGCCACTTTTGGCGGAGGAATCGTTACTCGCACCGAGTCTGGGCTGGGATGTGGGAATGAATGGCCGTTATGTCATGGAAAATTCGTTCCCGCTCATACCATAGCCTCTGTAATTGAATACACGCACCGCTTGGTTAGCACGACAGCAGGAATTTTGGCGGTCGTTACACTCATTCTATTTTTTGTTTATTGCAAAAAACGCAGAGACTTACAATTCTTCTCTGTATTAACGTTCGTATTTGTAAGTATTCAAGGGGCGATGGGAGCGCTGGCAGTCGTATTCTCCCAGTCTCCGCCTGTCATGGCGCTTCATTTAGGGTTTGCTTTTATATCCCTTGCCAGCTCTTTAATGACGAGTTTCGGAGCAAGGCAGGAGCAAATTTTAGGCGGGCTCACTGTGTTTAATCGGATGCCGAGAACGAGCCCGAGATTTCGTCGTTTCGTATGGTTTCTAACGATTTATTGTTACGCGGTTGTCTACACAGGAGCCTTTGTTAGCCATACTAGCTCCGCGGGGGCATGCTCCGGGTTTCCTCTTTGCAATGGGGCGATAGTGCCAGACTTATCAGGCGGTGTTGGAATCGCGTTTATACATCGCATAGCTGGTTTTCTTCTTGTTGCTTTGATTATTGTACTTTTTATGTGGATAAACCTAACTTATAAGAACGCTCGCGAGCTTAGCATTTTAGGTGTGATTTCTGTGATTCTGATTCTGTTCCAAGTCTTTAGCGGTGCTGGTCTCATGCTGACGGTGGATCGTCCAGAAGTATATATGTTTGTAGTGCTTGCTCATATGACCAGTATTGCAGTTCTTTTCGGTCTGCTTTCATACATGAGTTATATCGTCTGGAAATTGGCGAAGCCAGCTTCATCATCTTAGAAACAATAAAAAAATAGAAGGCGGTTTTTACTTTTGGACAAAACAGTGAAAAAAAAGAAATGGACCAAAATAGCAGTTATCGGGTGTATAGTGGCAGCTATCCTAGCCGTTTCATTATTTTTCTATATACAATCCATCACTTATACTCCCTCAGATCGTGCCCAGTCGGCTGTTAAAAGCGATAGCCAGGTTAAAGTAACAGTGATAAAAGAAGGCTATAAATTTGAACCAACTGGCGGCAACGTCATTCAGCCTAATATCATTTTTTATCCAGGTGGCTTGGTAGAACCCAAAAGCTACTCGCCGTTAGCTAGGGAACTAGCTGAGTTGGGGCATCGGGTTTATATTGCGGATATGCCGCTAAACTTAGCCATCTTCGGCCAAAATAAAGCCGATTCTTTTCTCAATGAACACCCAGATGAATCATTTATTATTGGGGGGCACTCCTTGGGAGGTTCATTTGCTGCAAGATACGCATCTCAACATAGCAATGCGCTTAAGGGGGTATTCTTCTTAGCCTCCTATGCGGATGAGAAAGGCGCTATAAAAGATACGGAGCTATCCGTTTTGCAAATTACGGGAACGGATGACGGAGTGATGAACGAAGAAGATTGGGAGAACAGTAAAACTAACCTACCGGATGATACCATTTATGTGGGGATAGAAGGCGGTAATCACGGCCAATTCGGCTCCTACGGGAAGCAAAAGGGAGACAATGACGCCGCCATTGAAGAAGAGAAGCAGTTGGAGATTGTCGTTAATTCATTGCAGGATTGGTTCGCGGAGATGAATCTGACTCCATAACGTCGAAGAACACCTCTCCTCTGCTGCCGGTCAAAAAGTAGAGTTTTCTGGAGGAAGCATCTTTGGCAAGACGAGTTCTGATTATTCTTAAGTATCTTTCTTATTCTCTTGATTCTTTCACTAATTGTGGACAAGTCAACCTCTCCCTAACATCTTAGAGATAAAATAAGTCCCGATGACGTTAGGCTCATCGGGACTAAAATTAGTAGTTCCATTCGTTTCAAAAGACAAATTTAAAATCGAAAACAAGCTTTATTGTTTAGAACAACACTTTATTCTATTGAAGCAAATAATGCCGAGAAAGGCTTTTCTATTCAACCGTTACACTTTTTGCTAAATTTCGTGGCTTATCAACATCATGGCCTAGAGCCAGCGAAGCGTAGTAGGAAATCAACTGAAGCGGCACGACCGACAGAGCTGGCGTTAGAACCGGCAGCGTCTTCGGAATGGTGAACAGCTCGTCGACGGATTTTGCAGCTTCCGCTTCAAAACCAGCGTTAGCGATACCGAGTACATGTGCGCCGCGCGCTTTCACTTCTTTGATGTTGCTAAGCGTTTTCTCATACAGCGCTTCTTGCGTAACGAGCGCGATAACCGGAATGCCGTCCTCGATCAGCGCGAGCGTACCGTGCTTCAGCTCGCCTGCCGCGTAAGCTTCGGAGTGAATGTACGAAATTTCTTTCAGCTTCAGCGAGCCTTCTTGTGCAACAGCATAGTCTACGCCGCGGCCAATGAAGAACAGGCTCTTGTGATGCGAGATCGACTCTGCGACTTGTTTCAGCACATTGGATTGCTCAAGAATGCTTTCCACTTGCTCAGGAAGCTTATGCAAACCTGCAATCAGTTCCTCAACAGCGGATTGCTCTTGCGTGCCAAGCACGCCTGCCAGATGCAAGCCGAACAGGTAGAACGCGATCAATTGCGAAGTGTAAGCTTTCGTCGACGCGACCGCGATTTCCGGTCCAGCCCAAGTTACGAGCACATCGTCCGCTTCACGGGCAACCGAACTGCCGACTACGTTCGTAATTGCCAGGACGCGAGCTCCGTTGCGCTTCGCTTCACGCAATGCCGCCAGCGTATCTGCTGTTTCGCCGGATTGGCTTACGACGACAACAAGCGTGTCAGGCGTAATAATTGGCGAACGGTAGCGATACTCGGATGCGACATCGTTCTCTACCGGAATGCGGGCTAACGACTCGATGACCGTTTTGCCGACAAGACCTGCGTGGTACGCCGTACCGCAAGCTACGATATGCACTTTGCGAATCGATTTGATATATTCATCTGTCATTGTTAGTTCTTTCAAGTACACCGATTTGTTGTCATCGGCAATACGACCAAGCATGGTGTCGCGGTATGCCTTCGGCTGCTCGTAAATTTCCTTGAGCATGAAGTGATCGAACCCGGCTTTCTCCGCCGTTACTAGATCCCAATCGACATGAAATATTTCCTTGGAAATAGTTTCGCCTTCTGTCGTCATCAGTTCGACACCATTACGTGTCAACACGGCCATTTCGCCGTCGTCCAAAATGTAGACGTTGCGAGTATGCTCGAGGATCGCCGGAATGTCGGATCCGATGAAGTTCTCGCCTTCGCCGATACCGATAACAAGCGGGCTTGCAAAGCGTACAGCGACTAAGCGCTCAGGCTCATACTCTGTCAAAACGCCCAGTGCGTAAGCTCCGCGCATACGTTTCACGGCGCGTTGCACCGCTTCGACAATGTTGCCGTCGTATTCTTCAGCGATCAAGTGCGAGATGATTTCCGTATCCGTCTCCGATACGAATACGTGACCTTTCGCAGCCAGCTCATCCTTCAAATCCAAATAATTTTCGATAATGCCGTTATGCACGACGGAGAACTTCGCCGAGTTGTCCGTATGCGGATGCGAGTTCACGTCAGATGGTTTGCCATGCGTTGCCCAACGTGTATGGCCGATGCCTACCGAACCTTCCAGTGGATCTCCTTTTAGCTTATCTTCAAGATTAGCCAAACGTCCTTTGGACTTCGTAATTTCCAAGCCGTTTTTCGTGAAGACAGCGATACCTGCGGAATCATAACCGCGGTATTCCAGCTTCTTCAATCCTTCAATCAAAATGTCCTGCGAATCCCGTTTACCAATATATCCAACAATTCCACACATAATTTAATAAGCCTCCGTAAGGTGTATTTCCCGCCTTCGTACGGATGCAGCCTTGCCAATGTGCGGCACAGACAATATGAAGTTGTCACAGATTAATCCCTTATGTTGCATTAAAATGTAACCCTTCTGCCCGTGCTCGCCCCGCAGGCAGCATCTTGGACATACGGGATCAATATCAGCCTGCTGCAATTTTGTAAGACGGGTCGCCCGGTCTCTTTGATTTGCAGCTTTCGGTTGGCTTGTCGTACCGGAAGGTCCCCGCCGAATGTTTCGAACACCTTCACCTCGTCAGCTTTCCGCATGGATAACGACTCTATTCAGCCGCTGTCCCATCGCGCAAGCTCTGGCGCTTATCTTGCTTATTTAACCTCTATCCTCGCTTTCCTTCTTGAATCATACTACCTATCATATTCAATCTAGATACAATCTGCAACCTGTTTTCTGAAAATGGACAACTTACCAGCCGCCAAGTATGACATTTACATGTCCATAATGGGCATTCGCCTGCAAAAATTCGGACCAACCGGGTTACCCACCCAGCTGGTCCGTACTCTAAAAAGCTTCGATCCTATTCTAAAACTCTATAGAAAAGACACCTGATTAGGCCGCTCGTTCCATAGAATAACAGCCTTTACCATTAACCCAGCTCATTTTTAACGACGTCCACGATCTGAGCCACGTAAGCTTCAACTTGATCCTTATCCGGACCTTCCGCCATAACGCGAATCAGCGACTCTGTACCGGATGGACGAACAAGTACGCGGCCGTTATCGCCAAGCTCGCTCTCAACTTGCTTTACAGCTTCCTCGATGGCAGCGTTGCCTTGGTACAGGCTCTTGTCTTCAACGCGAACGTTGACGAGCACTTGCGGGAACTTACGCATAAGTCCTTTGAGCTCGCTTAGCTTCTTGCCCGATGCAGCCAGCGTGTCGACCAGTTGCAGAGCAGTCAGGATGCCGTCTYCCGTCGTAATATAATCGAGGAAGATGACATGGCCGGATTGCTCGCCGCCGAGGTTGTAGCCGCCGCGACGCATTTCTTCCATGACATAACGGTCGCCGACCGAAGTCTGAGCCGTTTTTAAGCCGATATTCTCTGTACCTTTGAAAAAGCCGATATTCGCCATTACCGTTGTTACGACGGTATCATGCTTCAGCTTGCCCGCACGCTTCATCGCATCGCCGATGATGCACAGAATGAAGTCGCCGTCGACTTCCTCGCCCTTCTCGTCGATCGCGATCAAGCGATCAGCGTCGCCGTCGAAGGAAAGGCCGAGATGCGCGCCGTGCTTCAGCACTTCCTCGCGCAAGTATTCCGGATGCGTCGAACCGACGCCCGCATTAATGTTAAGGCCGTCTGGCTCCGCGCCTACGGTAATAATGTCCGCGCCAAGCTCGCGGAACACAGTCGGAGCAAGCTCGTATGCTGCGCCGTTCGCGCAATCTAGAACGATCTTCAGGCCGATGAAATCGCCTTTGATCGTTGTTTTCAAATAATCCAAGTACTGCTGCTTCGCTCCGTCATAGATGGATACGGCGCCAATCTCGCCGCCCTCAGGACGCGGTAGCTCATCGACTTCCGCATCGATAAGCGCTTCGATCTCAAGCTCCGTGTCATCCGACAGCTTGAAGCCGTCGCCGCCGAAGAACTTGATGCCGTTATCCTCAACCGGATTATGCGAAGCGGAGATCATAACGCCCGCATCCGCCTTAAGCTCGCGCGTAATATAAGCGACTGCTGGCGTGGATACAACGCCTAGACGCACGACGTTCGCGCCAATCGACAGCAGGCCGGCAATAAGCGCGGATTCCAGCATAGGGCCGGAAATTCGCGTATCAAGACCGATCACGACGACCGGGCTCTCCGCTTTTCTTGTCAATACATAACCGCCGCAACGGCCGATCTTATAGGCTAGCTCAGGCGTCAACTCTCTATTTGCAACGCCGCGTACTCCGTCAGTTCCGAAATATTTCCCCATTCTCATTTTGCCCCTTTGTTCAACATGTTATCGATTACTTGTAGCCTCATTCATCCCACCAGCTACTCGCTGCTATTCGCAGCATTTCCGCCGGCATTGCCGTTCCCGCTTCCCGGGTCAGGCGTTGCGGACGGCGTAACGCTAGGTGTCGTACCCGTCTCATCCGGCGGCGTCTCAACCCCCGTACCTGCTCCAATCGATCCATCATCCACAATTTCAATGGTCACGGATAGCGGCTGTCCGTCCGCAGCTACCGTCTGCACATAAGCAGGCAGAACTACATCTAACGGAACCGTGTGCACGCCAGGCCCAAGCCCCGCGAGACTCGCCGTAATAGTTATCTGATTCGCTTCCACCTTGGAGAGGATCGATTCCGCTCCGCTAACCGTTAAGTCGTATTTGCCCGACACAGGCGCTCGCACGACGGCCGTCAGCCCTTCCGCAAGCCCCTCCATATTAATTGCCATGCCAGTAAAGGTCCGCGTTACCGTCGGATCGACAAATACGCTAATCGAAATCTCGCTCGGATCGACGGACTTAATGCCGTCAATAAGCTGCGTCTTCACCTTGAACGTTCCCGATGCCTTCACCTTCGACAAGTCGAAGACGACTCCGTCGAACACCGTCAGCGCATCGATCGTTTTCTGATCGCCATAGACGGTAACCTCTTCGATCTCCGGCTTAATCGATTCAATGCTGACGCCTTCAGGAAGCGTGCCTGTGTATCGAACCTGCAGCGGCACTTTCTTGAATGGCGGCGTCACCTTAACCTCAACCATGACCGTGCTTGGATCGACGATGGCATTCGTCATCTCTAAGCCGTCCGTATCGTAAACGACAACCTTCGCTTTCTTATCCGTAACCGTCTTATCCGCGCCTTCAATATTGACTGACGCAACGACGCTTCCTACGCGCTGCATATCGTCCTTCGGCAGCGTTACCTCAATACCTGGTCCGGCAGCTTCCGTCGAGAGCGTTACCGCGGCCGGCTCGCCAGCGACAAAGCCTTCCGCAGGCTTACCTTCCGCAACGACCTGCAGATCAAACGTTTTCGTTACGATTTCCTCCAATTGCACCGTTACCGTACGCGGCGACATTGCCACGAGCTGAATGCCCTTAGGTAATTTTACAACGAGGGGCAATTCCTGTATGCCTGGTTTTACGTCTTTCACATCCACTATTACTTTATAATCATCAATGGAGGAAGCCGACAGCAAATCGGTGAGCTTACCCTGCACATCGATTCGCACAACGGTCGGCTCCATTGCCGTCAGGGCGAACTTATCCTCATCGAGTCCCTCGATGTTAATCTTCGCCGCTTCAATCGTCTTTGTGTCGATCGACGACGTAACGGTCTGCGGCGACGAATCGGTATCGATATGTACGACCGCCCATAACAATAAAGCAAGCACTACCGATAAAATCTTCATTGCAGTCGGATGACTTAGCCACTTATCCACGGCCTCCTCCTTTCCGCTTGAAGAGCGACGAGATCGACAGAGTCGACTTCTCCTTACTCTTCGGGCTTGTCTTCGGCGTCAGCTCCTCGAACAGCTTAGAGATGAGCGACTCCTCATTAATGTCACGCACGATCATACCGTTCAACGACAACGATACTTGCCCMGTCTCCTCGGAGACGACGACCGATATCGCATCGCTCACTTCGCTTACCCCGATGGCAGCGCGATGGCGCGTCCCAAGCTCCTTGCTAATAAACGGATTTTCCGAGAGCGGCAAATAACAGCCTGCGGCCATAATTTGATTGCCGCGAATAATGACCGCTCCGTCATGCAGCGGCGCATTCGGCGTAAAAATATTAATGAGCAGCTCCGAAGTAATCCGCGATTCCATCTGAATACCGGATTCAATCAGTTCGCTCACGCCCGTGCTCCGCTCGAATACGATCAAAGCGCCGATCTTGCGGCTGGCCATATGCTGAACCGCTTTGATAACGCCGTCCACCTGCTCGCTTACGGCATCCCGCTCCAAAGAATACGTCCGCGAGAACAGCTTGCCCCGTCCGAGCTGCTCAAGAACCCGGCGCAATTCCGGCTGGAATATAATAAGTACCGAAACGACCCCGAACGTGAACATCTGATTCATCAGCCACTTGAGGGTGTACAAATTGAACCAGGTGCTAATCGCCCAAGTACCGACCAGGACGAAGATACCCTTAAGCAATTGCACAGCCCTTGTGCCACGAACGAGCAGAATCATTTTATAAATAATATAGCTGACTATGCCTACATCGATGATGTCCTTCAACCAATCATGCCAAGTTAAATCCGAGAAATAGCTCATATGCCAACCCCCAACAGCCGATAACCTTGTTTTTCACAACCTGATCCGATACTATGCCTTACGCTTCGGCTTCCTATCGATTATGATCGGAATTCAACTTTATTATTTTCTATAATTGGGATTGGAAATCCTTTATTTTGATAAAAGTTTACTTCGCACGGATACGGTACACAAAAATACCTCCCTGCACGAGGGAGGTATGACGCTTTAATCGGCGATTCCGCCAAACGTCTGCGTTACCTTGAACCAGAACCAATCAAGCGCCTGATCGATTGTGCGGCTCTGCCCTGCAATATGCCCCGTCGATGCGAGGTTCAGCGTCCCGTCGATGACCGTTACGTTTCCGTCGATCTCGCCAAGCACCTCAGCCCGCCCGTTCTCCACGGTCAGATTGCCAGTTAGATGTGCGCCTTCCGGGACGATTACGGTATTTCCTTCTATTATAACAGATTGAAGGTCCTCACCCGCAACGACCAGCTTTGTATCTTCCTCCCACAATGTGAAGAAGCTGCCAAGCATGACGAGCAGAAATACGGCTGCAGCCGTAACACCGGGATATCGGTAAATAAACCGAACGAAACCGTTCCGTGTCTTCGCTTTCTTTAACGGGAGCTGCTGCATGATTTTGTTCGTTAATTGCTCAGAGGCTTGCTTGTCGTAGCCGGTTTGCGGCGCTGCCGCCGACAGAGAGTGGAATGCTGCTGATTCCGTGTTCTCCAATTGCTCAAAGCGGCTACGGCAAGCAGGACATGAAAGCAAATGCTTCTTCAGCTCTGTAATATCTTCACGCGGCAGCTCGCCGTCCAAATAGTCATGCATCCATACGATGGCGACGTTGCAATTCATAGCAGCCAGTCCTTTCTTTCCATTGCTTCCGCAGTAGTTCGTAATTGATGAGTGAAAAAACGTCAAGTGTAAACAGCTAACGTCGTTATTATGTCATGAAAAAACAGCCACGATCATCTATCATCGGCATGGCTCGTTTAAGCTTGCTATAGGATACGTTGCGAATCACAGGATGTTTCACTTTTTTATGCTGCTTTTTTTTCCATAGGCAAATGCCCGTAACGAAGCCTACAGCTTGTGCTCCAGCTTCTTGCGCAGAAATTCCCGGCCGCGGTGAACGCGCGTCTTAATCGTAGTAACCGGCATGTCCATAATATCGCCAATTTCCTGCAAGGACAAATCCTGCATGTACCGGAGCGTCATAACCGTCTTGTACTTCGGAGGAAGCGTCTCGATCGCTTGATGGATGATGCGCTGCGTGTCCGATAGCAACATCTCCGTCTCCGGTGTCCGGTCGTCGCTTGGAATCATCGAGTAGCCGTCGAGTCCCTCGTGCTCCGAAGATTCCGCATCGAGCGAATAAACCGGCTTACGCTTCCTTAACCGATCGATGCATAAATTAGTAGCAATTCTATATATCCACGTAGAAAATTTCAAAGTCTCGTCGTACCTGTCCAAGTTTTTGTATACGCGAAGAAACGTATCCTGAACAACGTCCTCCGACTCCTGACGATTGTTCAGCATTCGGTATGCCATATGAAACAGCTTATCCTGATACAGGCTCACAAGCTCGGCGAACGCTCCCTGGTCGCCTTTCAGCGACAGGCGCGCCAAGCGTGCCTCCATTACATTCACCTTTACTCCTCCAGACGTTCCGTGCGTACAACCGCTCGCCTTGCTGATTGCTCGGCGATGGCGATCCCAATCAATATAAGGACGATGCCTATTATTTTGCCTGTGCTTAATTTCTCATTAATGATGAGCCATGCGCTGACTACAGCGACCGGCAGCTCCATTGCTCCGAGCAGCGAGGCTAGCCCGCTTCCGATCTTCGGAATGCCTGCATTGAAGCAGATCGCCGGCATCACACTGCCAAGCAGCGCGAGCGCCGTTCCCCATCCGAGCATTTCCCATTCCGCAGCGCCGGCCCATGACCCTGCTCCGTAGAGCAAAGCGATGACTATGAAGCCGAAAGACATCATCATCGCGGACTTCATGACCGGATCATGATCGGTCTCGATCAGTCCCGTCAGGAACAGAAACAAACTATACGTAACAGCGGAGGCTAAGCCGTAGCCTACTCCGATGATATCGATCCGTGCAAAACCCGCTTCCTCGAACAAACCTGCCGCGAGCAAAGTGCCCGCCATTGCGACGGCAATCGCCGCCAGCGCAAGCTTCCTCGGAAACCTTCGAACGCGTATACATTCTAGCAAAATCGTAATCCACATGAACTGAAAAAGCAAGACAATTGAGAAAGATGCTTCCAGCCGCTGTAGAGCCATATTATAAAACACCGTAGTGAGGCATAAGCCGAATATGCCGACGATAGCCAGCATCAGCCACTTTCCTCTGCGAAAAGGGTTCCGCCACAGTTTCGGACGAAGCAGCACGAGCAGCCACAGCAGGACAACGCTTATGCCGATTTGGTGCACCGTTATTTGCTCGAAGCTGAAGCCCGCATCATAAGCAAGCTTGACGATTGGCGATAATATGCCGTAGCAAGCAGCACCGATTAACACGACAATAACCGAAAACCAATAAGATGATGACTGCTTCACCCTTCGTTCCTCCTGCACCTGCTTGCCAATCATTCTGATTATTATAAACGTTATAGAATGGCTCGGCAATCGACCTAGGTCGGGGATTGGACAATTATGCTTGACCTACAATCGACAAATAAAACAAGCAGCAGCCAGGATCATTACGTTCCTGACAGCTGCTCTCTATAGAATTGCCCGCTGTGCTTACAGCATATTCGTCTTCAATTGATCCAGCACGTTCATTATGGTAGTCGTCGGAATTGCGAAGCCAATGCCTTGCGCCTCGGCGTTAACCGCCGTATTAATACCGATGACTTCGCCTTTCTCGTTAAGAAGCGGCCCGCCGGAGTTGCCCGGATTGATCGATGCGTCCGTCTGCAGCAGATGCTCGTACTCGTGATCGCCCTGCTCGTCCGCAATCGTAATCGGGCGCTCCTTCGCGCTAAGCACACCCATCGTCATCGTCTGATCGAAGCCGTACGGGTTGCCGATTGCGATAACCCAATCGCCGATTCGAGTCTCGTCGGAGTTGCCAAGCTCAAGCGACGGGAATGCCTTGCCGTCCGGGCTTGTCACTTTCAGTACGGCAAGATCAAGCTCATAGCTTGTACCCATTACCTGCGCCGTAAGCGGCTCGTCATAACCTTGAACGGTAACCTTCACTTCCTTCGCTCCGGATACGACATGCTCATTGGTCAGTATATAACCGTCGGATTCGAAAAAGAATCCTGTACCCGAGCCGCTAAGCTCGAGCTCGCTGCTGCTCTGCTCATCGGACGGCTGCTGCTCCTGCTCTTGCTGCTGCTCCTGCTGGCTTTGACCGCCTCTTCCCCCTCCGCCGAAAAACTGGCGGAACAGAGGGTCGTCCATCATCGTGCTTTGCCTGCTTGGCTCGGTATAGGTTTCGATCTTCACGACTGCAGGGCTAGTCGCCTCATAGATTTGCGCTACGGTAGCGTTCGTCCCTAGCGATGCAGTCGTAAGCCCCGCATCCTGCTGAGCTGCGCCGCTTGCGATAGAAGTTGTTCCCGTGCCGGCCGCCGTGCTGCCGCCGCTGAATAGGTTGTTTCGATCGGCTGCATATGCGAATCCGCCAACGACCATGGCGCCGATAAGGAATGATGCCAGCATCGTTCGGGTCGAATTCCGGCTGCTGCGCTTCGAGCGATTACTGCCGCCCATGTTCATGAGGTCCATATGGATTCCGAGCTCCTTCTCATAAGAAGCTTGCAGCTCCGACGGCTTCCTCTGTCCTTGCGCCTGCGAGTCGTAAGTATAAGTCGTGCTAGGCTTCGTACCTGCTTCGTTCTGTGAATGCATATTCGAATTCGTTGTTCCGTTATGGGAAGTATATTTGTCCTGTTCGTTCATGTTTATCATCCTCCTGCGTTTGTTCTCTTTGCTATGTTTCTATCATGCAGGATGCACCTTAAATCAAACTTAAGCAGATTATAATTGAACATAAGAAAAATGATTTTCAAAGACAACATGCAACATTCCAATCATTCCCTCGTCTATGAGTAGGTAAAATACTCGCTTACTAACAGGAGGAACGACAGATGAACAAAATGTACAAAGTATTAGCAACCGCATCCATTATGGCACTTGCTGCCGTACCGTTGACTGCTAGCGCGCAGGATATCCCGCCGGCATCCATTCATACGGGACAAGGGCAGATCTTGAATCAAGCCAATGTCGTACCGGCCGTTTGGGGCCAGATTACGGACTTCATCAACGACTCTTCAGGTAAATTCATCACGGTCAAAGGTCGCGGGCTCGCGATTAACGATCAAAGTGAAATGATCCTTAACATTACGAAAGATACGAAAATTTATAATGCTAAAGGCAAGACCGTCGCTCTAAAAACAATCATCGATAATAAAATGGTCGTTAAGGCGTTCTACGGCCCTAATATTACGAAGAGCCTTCCCGCTCGCGGAACGGCGTTGACGCTTGTCGTTCAAGACAACAGCTTCACCGGTATCGAAGGAACGGTTGGCGAAATGAGAGATAACGGCATTGTCGTAACGGGAACCAATATTTACTCGGCATCCGAAGAAACGGTTGTGCTTCATTTTGCAGACAATGTCCAAATCTTCGATCAGAACGGACAGGCGATTAAGGCAGAGGTGATCCAGCCCGGCATGTCGGTCAAATCCATCTATGGCCCGGCAATGACGAAGAGCATTCCACCGCAATCAACGACCAAATACGTCGTAGTGAACACCGTGATCGAGGAGCAGACACCTCCCGGTACGGATGGCATCATTACGAATATTACAGGCAAGCAAGTGACGGTGATGGGTAATTCGCTGGAGCAAGGCGGCGTCAATTATGTCATTCTGACAGTCGACGAACAGACGGAGATCGTGAACGAGAAGGGCGAGAAGCTGACGGCTGATGCGCTCAAGCAGGATGCGCGCGTAGAGGCGTATTACGGCGAAGTGATGACGATGATCTACCCTGCTCAGACTCATGCCGACAAGCTTGTCGTGAAGGCAGCTCAAACGCATAAAGTAGAGGGCACAATCGCGGCATCCGATCGTGTAGGCAAAGATCAAGTATACGTGAATGTAGGTTCCGATGATTCTACAGCTAACGATATTATCCTGAATATTGGCGAAGCAACGAGAGTGATCTACCCTGTCGGTATCGACACAGGCCTTATTGCGGGCAGCAAAATCGTCGCTTACCATGCGGCAGAGATGACGGACTCCCTTCCAGGCATGACGAATGCGGAACTTGTCATTGTGACGAGCGACATCGCTGAAGATGAATCAGAATAATAATGGCTCGATAGATATTATCTAGATACACAACAAAAGAGGCGGTACAGGATGTAATATCCTGTACCGCCTCTTCTTAAGTGGTGCATTAGCCCGTATTGCGAAGGCCTGCTGCAATTCCGTTGATTGTAAGGAGCACCTCGCGGAGCAGCTCCGGATCGTCTTGATCGTCAGCGCGCAATGCGCGAAGCTCCGTCAGCAATTGTACTTGCATGTAGCTGAGCGGATCGACGTACGGGTTGCGCAGACGGATCGATTCTTGGATGACAGGTACGTTATCCAAAATTTCCGTTTGCCCCGTAATGGCGAGAATCAGCTCGGAAGTCAGCTTGTATTCTTGCTCGATTTGGGCGAAGATACGGTCGCGAATCGTTTGGTCGGAGATCATATCCGCGTATTCCTTCGCGATGACAAGATCTGCTTTGGCAAGCGCCATCTGCAAATTGTCGATCAGCGTACGGAAGAACGGGAACTTCTCGTACATCGTGCCGAGTGTCTTCAGCTTCTCTTTGTCGTCGCCTGTGTATTGCTTCAGCGCAGTACCCGCTGCATACCATGCCGGCAGCAAGTAGCGGCTTTGCGTCCATGCGAATACCCATGGAATCGCACGCAAGTCCTCAAAGCGATCGCTGTTCTTCCGTTTCGACGGACGGGAACCGATGTTCAGCTCGCCAACCTCAGGCAGCGGCGTTGATTCCTTGAAGTAAGTTAAGAAGTCCGGATCGCGGAAGATCAGATCTTGATACTTCGTAAGTGCCGTCTCGGAGATCGAGCGGGCGATATCATCCCACTCCGGTTCCGTTTGCAGCCCCTGCTCTGGATATTTCGCAAGACGCGCCGCTGTAATAAGCGCCCACGTTGCTTGCTCCAAGCTGCGGTAAGCAATGCCTTGCATCGAGTAACGCGAGGACAGAACCTCGCCTTGCTCGGTAATCTTGATGCCGCCGCCAACCGTGTGCGGAGGCTGTGCAAGAATGCTGCGGTTCAGCGGCATGCCGCCGCGACCGAGTGCGCCGCCGCGTCCATGGAAGAACTTCAGCTTCACATCGTATTCTTTGCCGGCAGCCGTAATGTCGTTCAGCGCAACGCGAAGCTCCCAGTTCGCTGTAACAACACCGCCGTCTTTGTTACTGTCAGAGTAACCAAGCATAATCTCATGCAGGTTGCCGCGCGCTTCTACCGCTTGGCGGTAGATCGGCATCTCGAACAGCTGCTTCATAATGCCAGGAGCTGCGTGAAGGTCGTCAATCGTCTCGAACAACGGAACGGATTGCAATGTGCAACGAACCGTACCGTCCGATTCTTGACGGAACAAGCCAACTTCCTTCGCGAATACCATAACCTCAAGCATGTCGCTTGCTGCTTCTGTCATACTGATCAGGTAGCTGGAAATACAGTTCACGCCGAATTCCTGTTGTGCGCGGTAGATCGTATGGTACACGTCTAAGCACTCGCGCGTCGAAGCCGAGTAGTCCAGATGGCTGGACGTCAGCGGACGCGGATCGTTCAGCAAACGATGCAGCAGGTCCGACTTCTCTTCCTCAGGGAGCGAAGCGTAATCGGAGACCACGTTCATTTTCGCCAAAATCTCGCTCATTGCGTTCTCATGCTCTTGGCTGTGCTGACGCACGTCAAGCGCCATCAGATGGAAGCCGAACAGCTCCACTTGGCGAATAAGCGTAGCCACATTCGTATCAGCCACATAATCGGCGAAGTGTTGACGAAGGCTGCGGTCAATGACAAGCAAGTCCTCGAGCAGCTCATTCGGATGATTATAGCGCATCGCCGAGCCCTTCAGCGACTCGTCGCGCGTATTCGCAAGCTTCTCCAGCATAAAGCCAAGCTTAATGCGGTAAGGCTCCTTCGTATTTCTCCACAGATCTACGCATTTCAGCTCAACATGCTCGCGGTCCAGTCTGATCGATTCAACCAGCTCATCGGACACTTGAACAAGATTCGTGCTGAAGCTTAGAATATCCATCAAGCCGTTCAGCTTCTCTTCGTACTTGCGGATGGCAAGCTGGCGATGAAGCGTCAACGTCTCCCATGTTACCTTCGCGGTTACGGACGGATTACCGTCACGGTCGCCGCCGATCCAGGAACCGAAGCGCAGGTAGTCAGGCACATGCCACTTCTCGTCCGGATAATATTTGCCGAGGCAACGCTCAAGCTCTTCGTAGACGCTTGGCAATACCTCGAATAAGGTTTCGTCAAAATAGTACAGACCGTTGCGCACTTCATCGATAACCGTAGGTTTGCGATCGCGCAGCTCGTCCGTTTGCCATAAAATAAGCACTTCGTTCGTTAGCTTCTCATGCAGCTTTCCGCGCTCGCGGTACGTAAGCGTAGGGTTGTCCAGCTCCATAACGTCATTGGCGATACGTTTATGGATATCCAGCACCGCACGGCGTGTTGCTTCCGTCGGATGCGCCGTCATAACGAGCTCCAGCGAAATGCCGCCCAAAATTTCTTGCACGTCTTCGATCGCGATACCGCGTTCCTTCAACTCTGAAACCGCGCTTTCGATCGAACCGCGTTGAACCGTCTCGCCCGCCGATACCTCGTAGTCGCGTTTCCGTCTAATACGATGATTTTGCTCGGCAATGTTGACAAGCTGGAAGTAAATCGCGAACGCACGAATAACTTGATGCCGAATTTCCGGACTCAAGGACGAGATCGTTCCTTTGAATTGTTCGAATAACTCCGGTACGAATTCCGCGCGGAGCGCTTTGCTCGTCTCGCGGATTTGCTCCACGATCTCAAGCAGCTCTCGTCCGCCTTGGTGCACAAGTACTTCGCCAAGTATATTGCCTAGAAAACGGACATCTCGGCGCAGCAGATTGTTCGATTGCGGCCGATTGCCCGTCAATGTAGATGCTGATTGATCCGACATACTGTGTTCCTCCTTAAGTTTTGCGAATGCAAAACTCTCTTCGTAAGCGTAAACTTGTTTTGCGAATACAAAACCAACCTCATATGCATAATGTTCGTTTTGCGCACGCAAATGAATACCCTTTTTGACTCGAATTTAAACTTCTCCTATCATACTACAAAACGGAACAGGGTTGAAGCCCCTAACACAATCGGTTCTTGCCTGTATGCTGGTAATGTTCGGTGTTTAACAGCATGATAGCGATACCATGACCAGAGTTCTGGATAACTGTCCCAATCTACCCATCAAAATAAAAGAAGCCCTGCTCAGCAAGGCTTCCCGGTATTGTATTCGCTCTTATTAACCTGCGACGAGAATACCTTTCCGTTCCAAGGTTTCAATCAACGACTTCGCCATGATGTCGTAGCCTAGCAAATGCGGGTGAAGTCCGTCATCGGCAAGCTCTTCACGCAGCCGGGCGCCATCTTCTTGCGTCATAAGCGAGTGGTAGTCTACGTAGACAGCTGCTTCCTCGTCGGCTACTAATTGCAGCATATCATTCACTTTAATGATGCTCGCATTCCTTATATCGTTATTTCCCGATTGCGGCAAGTTCGTTGGAAGCAAGGAGCATACGATCGGCGTAATGCCGTTCGCATTCGCCTTTCGCACCATTTCGCGAATATCATCGACTAATCCCGGAATAATTTGCTCCGCCGTTTTCCGATCGTGGACCGTCCAGCCATCCAGTCCCCAGAAGTTGTTCACGCCGATCTTAATGACGACGTGCTTCGGCTTCAGTTGAATGACGTCCGCATCGAATCTTCTTAATACGTGGCTGCTGATATCGCCGCCGATTCCACGATTGACGACAAATTGACCGCCCCGGCCGAAGTAGGCATTCAACTCCCACATATGGGTAATCGAATCTCCGATAAACACAAAGTCAACGGGCACGTTATGCGCGATTATTATTTCGTTGCCAATATCGAATTCGCCTCTTCGGCCATCCGCTGCAGCTGCTGTGGCGAAGAAGCCGGGTTTCACGATATCGATTCGTTTCGTATTAGTCATTTATAAGTCCCTCTCCATCTGAATTATATTTTGAATATTACAACTTCTTGAGCTTCAGCAAGGCTTCCACAAAATAATAATCCCCGTAAATAAGCGGTGCGTCCACATACACATCCGCCGCATAATAACCCGTAGCATGCAGCAGCAAAGCTTCCTCCTCCGCTTCCCAAGCGCCGTAATGGTTGTAGAGGGAATTAAGGATCGCTTCAGCCTGCTGCTGATACTCCTTAGCTTCCTCTCCCTGCACCGCAGCTGCTAAATCCAGCAGCCCTGAAGCGGCAATCGCTGCAGCCGAGGAATCCCGAGGCATGTCCTTGCCGAAGGTTGGCAGTCGGAAATCCCAATAAGGCACTTTGTCTTCAGGCAGATGATCGAGAAAAAATCGCGCGACGCTCTCGGCAGCCTTCAAGTACTTCTCCTTCCCCGTGTATGAATAACTTAGCGTAAATCCATACAATGCCCACGCTGCCCCTCTTGCCCAAGCCGAATCCGCGGCATGGCCTTGTCCAGCTAATGCCCCGATCCGCTTGCCGGTTTCCGGGTCGAAGCTTACGATATGGTGTACGGAGCCGTCATCCAGCACAAATTCTCGAAGCACGGTATCCGCATGAAGCTCGGCGATATGTCGATATCTTGGATCGTCTATTTCCCGGGAGGCCCAGTAAAGAAGCGGCAAATTCATCATACAATCGATAATGGCCCAGCCGCTGTGATCCTCCCCGCCCCAATTCGGCCATGCGCGAATGAACCCCCCTACCGGATTAAATCTTCCGGCGAGCAAGCTTGCAGCCATTAGTGCGTGCCGCTTCGCTTCCTCATCTTGCAGGTGCTTATATTGATTCACGCTGCTTAAGCCGAACATAAAGCCGACATCATGATGCAACTGCTCGAATTCCCAAAGCGTCCGGCTGATCTGCCGCTCGCATTCAACGGCCAGCTCCTTCAGACGATCATTACTCGTTTCCTCATAGGCTAACCACAGCAATCCCGGCCAGAATCCGGATACCCAATCATAAGCGGGACTCTTCTCGTAACGGCCTTGTGCGGAGCCGTTCGGAAATGATGCCCCAATGGACAAGCTCGTCCGCTCTATTTTATCGATCGTTTTCCTGCAAGCTTCATCTACCCAATTCGCCCTCGCAATCATCTGGACCCTCCCTAATCTTTCCGCAACGAATCATCTTTTCCGATAAATTTCAGGCGTCACCCCGTAGTACTTCTTAAAGGTTCTAATGAAGTGCTGCGGACTCTGATAACCGATCATTTCTGTAATTTCATAAATCTTAGAGCCCGATTTCTCCAATAAAGCCTTTGCTTTCTCCATGCGCGCACGCAATATATATTCGCTTAAGTTCTCTCCCGTGATTTCCTTGTAAATTTGCGATAAGTAAATGCCGTTCAAATAAACGGAATCTCCGATGGATTGCAGCGTTACGTTTTTCCCAAGATTCTGCTCGATATAGGAATGGATTTTGTGTACGAGCTGCTGATGATTCTCGCCGATATGCATAGGTTGCAAGATCTCATTCTCGAGCAAGGCTTCCAGAATAATATGGCTCCAGGTTTTTAAGAGCTTAGCAGAGTGAATAACGTTATGTTCGGCGCGGCTAGAGGCTGTTCCGACGATATCCTCCAGCACTTTGCCCTTCTTATGCGCAAGATACGTGAAGCTGCTTAACAAATGCAAGTACGCCTCGCGCAAATGCGCCTGTGAATCCTTATGCGAACTCTCCAGCTCACCAAAAATGTCCGATAGCTTAGCGTTCAGCTTGTCTCCATTCCCGATATCCATAAGTTGAATCAACGTGGGAGATTGATAAAGAGAGTGCATTGGCTTCATTTTCATTTCCCGATCTGTGCTCTCCCGAGTAGCCGACACGATCATTCCCTGCTGATTCGACCTCATCAATATAGAAGCGATAGAAGAATAAGTAGAATAAACATCGTCTGGGAATTGCGTTAGATTCGAAATACAAATGGCGATATTTCCCCGCAAATAATGATCGACATTTTCAGTGAGCCTATTGGCCAAAGAAACCAGCAGGTTTTCCTGCGCGGAATTCCAATCTCGGGAGAGATTCTCTTCCTCGGATTTGGGCAGAAGCAGCAAAGCCAGATTGCCTTGCGGAGCCTTGCAGGACCAAATATGAAATTGCGCCGAGAATAGCTCCTCCGCCATATTCAGGACGGCAAACTCAAAAAGCTTCATATCTTCCAATCCATAAGCTTCGTAGAAATAAGGCTCGAATTTAATCGCCGCCATTTTGACCTGATCGCCTGAGGCAAATGGAATTCGGTACATGCCGAGCTTATCCGCTAATTGACTTTTGGAAAAGCTTTTCTCTTGCAACAGTTCAAGCAACAGATTTTCTCGCAATAACGGTAAATTCCGATGCACGACGGAAGTCGAATATTCGAGAATTTGATACCGCTGACGCTCATTGTTGCGTTTATCTACGATTTTACCAACCGCTGCCAGAAGCACGTCATCTCGGACCGGCTTAATGAAGTAATCGATGGCATTTAATTCGATCGCTTTTTTGGCATATTCGAATTCAGCATATCCCGTGAGCAGAATGCAGTCTATTTTCATCTGATGATCGTTGACGTATTGAATAAGTTCTAGGCCAGACATTCCCGGCATGCGAATATCCGTAATAAGAATATCGATAGGATGGTCTCGAATGATCTCTAACGCGCTTTGGCCATTGTACGCTTTATGAATCGCAGAGATATCGAACTGATCCCACGGCATAGTCGTAGCCAGAGAATCCACCTGATGTTTATGGTCGTCAACGATTAATAATGAAAACATCTGCCGCTCACTCCTTGTCGACTATTTCCCAATACAGCTCAATTCGCAATCCGCCAAGTGTCGAGTGATCGATATGGACGCCGGAATGATCGCCGAAATAATATTTCAGACGATGATTCACGTTCCACAAGCCCGTTCGTTTGGAGATATTGACTTCTTGTCCGGTCGTCACCCTCAGCATATGCATGGCATCCGAGGACAAGCCCGAACCGTTATCCTCGATGACAAGCTTGCAGTTATTCGCTTCTACGATTCCCGTGATCGTAATAAGTCCCTCTTCCTCCCGCTCCTCCAAGCCGTGCACGATCGCATTCTCGATCATCGGTTGAATGAGAAGTCTCGGGATCTTGAGCTCCAACATGCTTTCCGGAATCGCAATGGTGTAATGGAGCTTCTCCAACTGGGAATTCATAATATCCATGTAGCTAACCGCTAAATCCATTTCCATCCGAATCGTAGAGACAAGCGATTCATTTCGCGTTGTGTATTTGTAATAGTCTCCTAAATTGTGAGCCATCGCGATGACCAATTGATTTTTGTTCATTTTCGCCATGTTCACGATATAAGCAAGACAATTGTACAGAAAATGCGGATTGATCTGCGATTGCAGCTGCTTCATGATCGCTTCTCTGGAACGGACTTCCTCCGTATATACCCGCTTCAGCAATTGATCGATTTCTACCGCCATGCCGTTAAACGAATCAAACAACGATTGGAACTCGTTTTTACGGCGGCTTTTGATTTGATAGGCGAAATTTTTATTTTTCAGTTGCTCGACGCCGCGAATCAATATCCGAATCGGTACTTGAATGTGCGAGTAGAGCAAGAAGGCTGACACGATACCGAACAGGAATAGCAGCACTAACATCACATAAAACAAATTCCGGCTATGAACGACCGGTTGAAGAATTTCGTCCAACGGCTCGATATCCACCATGCTCCAATCCATCTTGCTTGACGCGAGCGTATAGAGCAGATATTTTTTGCCGTCGATCTTGACAATAGTGCGATATTTGGAATTAGCCGTGAATTGATCCAGCGGATAATCCTTCATCACTTGCCTGATCAGCCCTATGTTCGCTTTGCTGCTGTACACGACCTGATCCGAGCCATGGTAGAAGAAGGCATCGCTATTCCCGTTTAACGTAAATCCATCCAGAAGATTCGATATATTCTTGGTCAGAAAATCGACGCGAATAATCATCTCGGAGCTCATAAGGTTCATAGAATCCACTTGAGAGGGAGTAACGAAGTACCTAGAAAAGGCATCCATTTGCACCCCGTTGACATCCACTTTATTCAACTTCCAGGTAGGCGTATAGTGATCGATAAACTCCTTTGGATCGGATAGGGCAGAAGATACGGTCGATATCGAAAGATCGCTTCTCGGAAAATAGATCGATATCATATTCATCAMTTGATTCGTAATGCTGAATAAAGCCAGCTTGTCTTGAATCGATTGAATGACGTTTTGACGGTCATAACCGGACTCGGGCAAATTGCCGAAGCCTACGTTTCGAATCTCGGGATCTTTGGTCGCGAGTGCGGCATACATCATATTCTGATCCAACAAGCTTTCCAGCTGAGTCAGAAAATACGATAGTTTTTCCTCGTTTCTTGTGTTGATCTGTTCCTCGATGACATCGACGCTTTGCTTGTTCGTATATGCGTACAATCCGATAATCGGCGTTAGAATTAAGACAATCAGAAGAATCACCTTCGTGATCACGTTCAAGGCCTTCTCCTCCTTATACCATTTCCTACTATTCTAGCATAAGGATCGCTTATTCTTTGACCGAACCTAACGTCATTCCTTTGACAAAATATTTTTGCAAAAAAGGATAGACGACCAAGATCGGCAACGTACCGACGAAGATCAGCGCCGCTTTCAAGGAGCGCTCGGACAGATTCTCCAGATCGGCCGGGTTGAGTCCAATCTGCGTATAATCGAATCCGGTTATTAAAGCCTGAAGGAAAGTCGCAWGCGGAATCTTGTTCGCTTCGTTCATATAAATCATCCCGTCGAACCAGGAGTTCCAATGGTACACCATCGTGAATAAAGACAGTGTCGCAATGGAGGGCAAGGAAATCGGGATAAATATCGTGAATAAGGTGCGGAAATGTCCGGCACCGTCAATCGCCGCCGCCTCTTCGAGCTCCTTAGGAATTCCCCTGAAGAAGTTCATCATGAGGACCACATTAAATACATTGACGGCCACGGGCAGAATCAATGCCAAGAGCGAATTGGTCAACCCAGTCTTCTGTACGACCAAGTAAGTCGGAATGAGTCCTCCGTGAAAGAGCATCGTGAATACGAAGAACCAAGCGTATACCGTTCTCCCTTGGAATTTACGATTATCCTTGGACATGGAGTAGGCAGCCAGCATCGTCAACAGCATCGAGAAAGCCGTTCCAAGTACCGTTCTTAGAGCGCTTACCCGGAAAGCAACCAGAAAATTGTTGCTGTTTAACGCCTTCCCATACGCGTCCAGATTAAAACCAATGGGCCAGAGCTTGACCAGGAATGAAGTCGTTGCATAGTTGTTGCTCAACGATACAGCCAGAACATGGACCATCGGAAGGATGCACAACAAGGCAACCGCCGATAGAAAGATATGATTCGAATATCGAAACAGCCGGTTAGAGAATGTAAGTTTGTGCATCGCGTTATATCCTCTCAGAATATCCTGTAATTCGCGTATTTGGAAGCTAATCGATACGTAGTGGCGATTAATATAAACCCGATAACCGATTTGAAAAATCCAACCGCCGTAGCCAGACTGAACGAGCCTTGCAGCAGCCCTACGCGATAGACGTAAGTATCGATAATATCGCCTTTTTCATAGACTAGCGGATTGTACATATTATAGACTTGGTCGAATCCTGCGTTCAGGACATTGCCTAAGGACAAAGTCGTAATGACGATCGCGATCGGGATCACCGACGGAATCGTAACATGGATGGCCTTCTTGAAATTGTTGGCGCCATCGATGTCGGCGGCTTCATATAGGCTTGGATTGATTCCCGTCATGGCGGCCATATAAATGATCGTTCCAAAGCCGAATTCCTTCCACACGTCGCTTGTGACCAATGTAAAACGGAACCATTCCCCGCTCCCCAGGAAGAAAATGCGGTTAAGGCCTAATGCCTCCAACATCTGATTGATCAAGCCRTTGGTCGCTAATAAATCCGTCAATATGCCTCCGAGAATAACCCAATTCAGAAAATGCGGCAAATAGATAAGCGATTGAATCGCTCTCTTGAATAACATGACCCGTACTTCGTTCAAGAGCAAAGAAAATACAAAGGGCACGACTGACCCGACCACAATCTTAAACACGGCAATGAATAACGTATTCCAAATGACCTGAATCGCCTTGGGATCGTTAAACATAAACTCGAAATGCTTCAGCCCGACGAATGGTGAATGAAAGATGCCTAGCCAAGGCTTAAAATCCTGGAAACCGATCAGGAACCCCGCCATCGGAATATAGTTGTATACGATCAACAACAGGACGGACGGCAACAAAAACAAATGCAACGGCCATGTTTTATATATATACTGTTTCAGTGTCATCCCAGTATGCTCCTATCGATGCGAGATATCGAAGCAGCAAATGCGGAGCGAGATGGATGGTACTGCACTCCGCATTTCCTTCTTCATTATTGAGGTTTACTTCATGCTCTTAACCGTTTCATTCACTTCTTTGGTGATTTGAGCGCCGCCTTGGTCACTCCATTGCTTAACGAAAGTATCGAAATATTCGGGCGGCTGTTTGCCGTAAATGATTTGCAGGAAAGCCTGTTCTTCCAAGGTCGATAGTTGATCCCACTTTTCTTTCATGGTCGCCGTATTCGCGCCGCTGAATCCATTCGGCACGTCGCTCGGCAGTTGTTCGTTGGCGACCGCAAAACCTTCAATCGTCAGTTTCCCGTTGCTCGCAGCTAATTTCTGCTCAAAAACATTGTTCGTTTGCCCCGCTGCGACGCGCTGATAAATGCTCGGGCCTTCCATTACGTTCATTGGAGCCGTTCCCGATGAAGGAGACAGCAGCAGATAAGCGTTCAGACTGACAACGCCGTCCGGAACATTCGTCCAATCCGGCTTGCCATCCTTCATCACATAGTCGTATCCTTCGCCGTATCCTTTGTCGAACGGACATTCGGAATCTTCAATCGCGCAGCCGTACAGCGTATCCCAATATTTGAATATGGCCTCCATATTGTCGAAGCCTTCGCGGAACACGTAAATGCCGTAGGATAACAAGGACGCTTGACGCCCGACCTCGCCGTTCACGCCTGCAGGAAGCGGATACGGTTTAATATTAACCGTTTGATTTTTGCCTTCCGCCTCCGCAACCGCGGTCCCAATTGGCCAACCGCCGGACCATCCGGGAGCAAAGGCGATTCCCGCTTTTCCCGAAGTGAACTCCGCCATCGCTTTAGCTGCATCCTGCGTTCCGAAATCAGGACTTAGATATTGTTTCTTATACCAATCCTGCAGCTTCGCAAGCCCGTCTTTAACGCCTGGAAGAGTAGAACCGTATTGCATGCTGCCGTCTTCGCCCTTAATCCATAAGTAAGGCTGATCCTGTCCGAAGATAAATGAAGTATCCGCCATATAGTTGCTTGTCGGATGGTAATATCCCGTGTTTCCTCCTATTGCCAACCCGTACGTATCATTTTTGTTATTACCGTCCGGATCTTGATTCGTGAACGCATCCAGCACGGCTTCGAATTCTTCTATCGTGGTCGGAGCTTTCAAGTTCAACTTATCCAACCAATCCTGCCTGATCCACATGACCGTCGCGCCGACGATTCCGTTGGAAATACCCGACAAGCCATAAATCTTGCCGTCTCGTTTGACCAGGTTCCATATTTCAGGATTTTTGACGTAGGAATCTTTAACTCTCGCGGTAGCGTACTTCTCGAAAGCCTCATCGATAGATTGAATTTTGCCGGAATCGACCAAATCCTCGAACAAGGTTCCCGAAGTATACAGAACGTCGGGCAATTCCTCTCCGCTTGTCATCGCGAGCCGCACTTTGGTTTCCAACGAATCTGTTACGACCCATTTGTATTTCGTGACGATTCCCAGGTTATCCTTAAACCAACGAGAGACCGGATTATCCTCCGGAGTATCGCCATTCCGCAGCTTATCAGAAGGCTTTAAGGCAAGAGCTGCTGTAATCGTAACCGGCGGATCGAATTTAGTGCGATCATTCGGCTGCGGTTCCGGATGAGCGGAAGGACTTTCTTCGTTTGAGCTCGGGCTTGCGCTCTCGGACGGCTGAGTGCTGCTTTCGTCCGAAGACTGGGATGGCTTGTTGCTCCCGTTCGAACATGCGGTGAACATGCTTATACACAGGATGATACTCATAATGACTGCAAATGATTTCCGATAGCCTTTCATTTGTAATCCCCCTCGTTTATGGTCCTTGCATACTCAATTATTCCATGATCTCCTGATCATTGAAATGATCGTATATCAAGATCATGAACTTTCATTAGTACGTTCGCAGAAACATATGAACGTATGCAAAGAGCCGTCAGAATCTCTGACGGCTCTTCGTTCGCTGCTCGTAAATAGATCTTTTAATCCATGCGCTGAATAGACATGGAGAATGGCAAATCTTGATCGTCAACATAAGTGTGACTAGCAGTATCGGTTAGCTCAAAGCGGATGAGCGCACCGTTCATAAGTTGATCATGCGTGAAATACAGTTGCCGATGCCGCTCATTGTTTAAATGAACGCTCTGGACGTAAGGTTTGCCTTCCGTCTGCGATCCCGCTTCTACGACAATTCGATTGCCGTTCTCCAATTGAATGGACATTCGCTCAAACATCGGGCTGCCGATCACATATTCGGGAACGCCGGGACATAGCGGATACATCCCCATGCTTGCGAAAATATACCAAGCGCACAGGCTTCCGTTATCCTCATCGCCCGGCAAGCCTTCAGGCGATGAGCTGAACAGCTCCTCCGCCGTTTTTCTAACCCAATACTGCGTATGAGACGGAGCTCCGACCGCCGCGAAGAGATAGGGGATATGGAAGCTAGGTTGATTGCTAATCGCGAATTGTCCGAACGGAATAGAAGCCATCTCCGACATTTCATGAATCTCGAAACCATAGCTGCCAACCTTAAACTTGGGATCCGCAGTCATAAGTTCGATCATCTTGGCCAAGAAAGCTTCCCGGCCTCCTAAGCCATTTGCCAATCCCATCACATCGTGTTGAACGGCCCAACTGCACTGCCAAGCGCTTCCTTCGCAATACGCGCCGCCCCACTCTATCGGATCGAAGCCTTCAACCCAGATGCCGTCTGCTTGTTTCCCCCTCATAAACCCTACCGAAGAGTCTAGCAAATGCATGTAGTTGCCAGCTCGATTCATTAACGAGCGGAAATCATCCAGCCTCCCGAGTCCTTTCGCAATCTGCGCAACGCAGAAGTCTCCATAGACATAGTCTAACGTATTGCTGACGCTCTCATGAAACTGGTCTGCCGGCAAATACCCGTATCGGTTGTAGGCATCCGAGCCTTTCCTGCCGAAACGCGGGTCCTCCGCAGCTTCAAGCACATGCTTGAATAAACCTTCGTACGCCGTGTTCACCTCGTAGCCTTCAATGCCTTTGACAAATGCGTCAGCAAAAACGGCATCGATTAACGTTCCAGGCATGGCGCTGCGTTCTCCGGGGGAAGACCACTTGGGCATCCATCCCCCTTCCTTGTACGCATTAACATAACCTTCCAAAATCTCGCCCAAGCGAGCAGGAAACAAAATACTGAATAATGGGTACGAGGTGCGGTACGTATCCCAAAACCCGTTATCGCAATACATGGCTCCGTCAACAACCTGGCCATTATAAGGGCTGTAATGAATTTTGCGTCCATCCTCCGTATATTCATGCCACATCCTAGGAAACAAACAAGTCCGGTACAAGCAGGTATAGAAGGTTCTCAGCTTGTCCTCGTTACGATCCTCGACCTGTATTCGACCTAATGTTTCTTCCCAGCTTGCTGCGGCTTCCGTTCTTATTTGTTCGAATGACCTAAAACCTACTTCTTGATTAAGATTCGTTTGTGCTTGCTCGATGCTGATAAAGGAAGTACCCATTCTTAACACGGCCACGCCTGATTCAGGCAACCTCAACCCGATGAACGCGCCTGTACGATCACCTTCCTCATGCAATCGGAACGATTCCTGAAATTCCTTATCGAATATGCCGCAAGCAGGCACATCGAATTCGCAATCGATTTCGATCACGAAGTACATCGCATAATTGTCGGGAACTCCGCCTGAATTCGCGCGGGTGTAACCCGTCAACCTTCTGCGTTCAGGGTCTATGGTCATGGATGATTCTCCGGCGAACGGAGACACAATCACTCTTGCCTCTTCCCGCTCGTCAAAAGTCATGCGCATGACTGCGCATCGTTCGGTCGGACTCAGTTCCATCACGGCCCGGTAACGTTGCAGGCGAATCCTGAAATAGTCCGGCTTAACCTCCATCTCTTCGCTTCGAAATGAGGACGAACGCTTTGCGGAGGATAAAGCAAGAGCGCCCGTTTGCGGCAATAGGGTCAGGTGTCCGTAATCTTCAATCCATGGGCTTGGTTGATGGGTCAAACGCAGCCCTTCAAAGCGACGGTGCGAAGGGTGAAAGAACCAGCCCTTCCCCGCTTCATCGGTTTGCGCGCTCCATGCTGCCATCCCGAACGGAAGCGCAACTAACGGAAGCGTATTTCCATTGGAAAACGTAAACGTAGAAGCCGTTCCTTGCAAGGGATTGACATATTGTAATATACTCTTCATCAATTGCAGCAACCTTTCCAACTCGATCTTTTGCTCTTCATTGTAGTTGGAATGCCGCCTTGCTTCTTATCATAATTATAATCTTTCTCTCAATTTTTAAGAATTTCGGCTATCATAGCGAGATAACCCACATTTAAAGCGAGTGATTCGATGATTCCCTTCAATCTGCCCGGCGATCAGGAGCTTCACGGAAGCTTTCCCTTTACCTTCAAAATTCACAAGCTGACTGCCGGTGTCCCCCCGCACACCCACAATTTCATAGAATATACGTATGTCTTTTACGGTAAGGGTATCGAGATCGTCAATGGAACCGAGCGTCCTATTCAAGCTGGCACCTTCACGCTTTTGTTGCCGCATCAGGTTCATCAAATTAGGATTGACCCAGGTGAAGAGCTTCATCTATATATCGGCGCCATCGGACTGCAAGCCTTGTTCGGCTCTGATGATTCCGCCGCCGCTTTGAACGCGTTGCTTCTTCAAGGAGGTACGCAAGGGGATCCCTCCTATCCGTTAGAAGACAAGCTCTCGGCCGCGCTGCTCCCCATCTTCGCCGCCATGCACGAGGAAATGCGGAGCGCTCACTCCTGGAATCAATTAATGTTCAAAACGAAATTGATCGAAGCTTTGATTTTGTTGGATCGCCATTGCTTCCGCGTTAAAGAGCTTGAGGCTCCACGAACACCTATCCACAAAAAGGGGAAAATAGCGGATATCATACTYTACGTTTATCAAAACTATCGCGAGGATATTAAGCTCGTCACTTTGGCGGAGCGCTTCTATTTAAGCGTGCCTCACATAAGCGCTTCTTTTAAGCAGTATAGCGGAGATCACTTTCATAACTTCCTGGAGAAGATCAGAATCTCGCATGCCTGCAGCCTGTTGGCCTCGAGTAATGAATCAGTAACTTCAATCTGCTTCGAGGTCGGATTCACTTCCTACTCCACCTTTTGTCGCGTATTCCAGGAGCGGCTTCATATGTCGCCTACGGCTTATCGGAAGCTTTATTAGATGGTGAGAATTGTGATTAGGATAGGAAATCTCGCTTATAGCAAGCATTCAAGGAAATGAAGTAGCGTTTGGATGGGGAATACATCTTATACCGTCGGGGTAACCCAGTAAGATGTTCAGTTTGCTTCATCGTTGTAGTTTTAGGATGAAAAATCTCGCTTAAGGCGAGTACTTCGATTCATTTGACTAGAATAGGATGGAAAATTAATCTTACTGAAGAGAACGCCTTGAATCAAACCTTGACGGCTTGCTTCGTTTAACGTTAAGTCTTAAACCGTGAGAGAATTCTTTTCTTATCTACCCTCCATACCACAAAAAAATACCTCTTCAGGTTCTTGTCGTTCGGCATCCACCACAACTGCGGCAAGCTGCTGGCGAACATCTTCGTTGTTATCAACCAGCTTATAGCCGTCTACACCAAGGAAAATTATTACTCTTGTATTTGCTTATTCAAACAACAATCGCGCAGATCATGCTATAATTCCAACAAGGGGTGATATCATTGGGTTTCTTCATCGTTGTCATTATTTTCTTAGTACTATTTGGTTTTTTCAAAAACAAGAAGAAGTAATTCAGTATCCTCTCAGTTGTCACCTTAGTATTAAACCTTAATTTGCACCCTTAATTACGGTTTTGATAAACTAGAATCAATCATCTAAAGAAAGGAGTTCCTTCATGCTAATATTCAAATTAAAGCCTGTTTTCCAATTGGTCGCTCTCGGTCTTACTGTCTTTGGATGCTGGACTATTTTCAAATTGCTATTATAATGATCCTCGATATTCATCCCTCTTCATCTTCCACCATAACCGGGTCCCTTTTTACACTACTTGAAGGGCACACCAGATCATCTTCAACCTTCCCAAGTTCCTCAATATCCAATTCACATGTGTACGCGCGTATTTAATATTTCTGAATTCCCCAACATGAATGCCCTCTTATCGCAAAGCATATATTGTTTATATATTTCTAGTAAAAGAGGTGTTGGCGTTCAATGGATCAGAATAATAGCGAGAAACTGGCGCAAATAAGGGAAATTCAAATTGCTAGGATAGCCTTTATCGGGGCATCCATTGCAACAATCGGCGATGGAATAGCTGCACTTGCTGCTGGCCTTGCTCTAGAAGTATTAGAGAATAATTATGAACAAACATCACGAAGCTATCCCAATGATCCTAATCAATTAATAAACGCTCAAAGGAATTTGGATCATTACATCAATGAACTGATACAACTTCGTAAATCAATAAAATAAAAAAATTTATATAACCATATGAACACCGCGCGCAGAAAGTATCGTTCATTTGTATGTGTGCTTCGCTTAGCCTTATCGTCGGTCGAACCCACGCTTATAGCGTGCGGGAATTCTCTCCCATCCAAAGCTCCATAACACAAAAAAAGAACCTCTTCAGGTTCTTGTCGTTTCGTTATGGAGCGGGTGATGGGAATACTCAACTT
>NZ_JBFRGE010000042.1:0-53517 GCF_052115185.1 Paenibacillus sp. 2TAB19
CTTTCGTACTAATTGCAGTACGATAATAAAGTTGCCCACTAAAATGATGCCAAAGTAAAACATTTTCACATAAAAAAACGCATCTTGAGAAATCAGATCCGTCCATACATATATGAGGCAGGATGCAGCTATGACAGCTGCAATTATCGACAAAATGATCAGATGTTTCTTGGCTATGAACACAACCTTGAACCGGCTGAGATACTTATTCATGAATAACATAAATAGAATAGAGACGTAAGGCAGCAATAGGTAAATAAAAGAGATACCCACCCGATCGCTTCGATAGGATGCAGCTGAGGAGTAATAGCTTAAGCCTATTACAACAAAAAACAAAATAAGCATAAGCGCCGCGCCATCATTTCTACGCTTCATATATAGAAATATCGACAATGCGGAGAAAAGCAAAAAAGAAATAAGCGGTATGTAGAGTTGGATGAGAAGCTCCCAGTTGGAGTGATCCCCTGTCCAGCCGCCAGTAAACGTCATGCGCTGAACATTGCCGTCCAAATGCTTAACGATTACAGTGTCGGCCATTTCGATTGAATTGAACTTAATTACGTTCTTGTATTGACCCGCCGGATCGCCATTAACCTCCATAATGAGATCTCCGGCACGTATTCCCTTGAACACGGCTTGTCCGGCAGGTTCAACTAGCTTAACAACGAATTGTCCGTCATCGTTTTTTACAACTTCTGCGCCTATGAAAGGTTCGCGAACGATAATAATGGTAAGGTAGGATAATATCGTTATTAAAACCAACAGGAATAGAAGAAATATGACTCGATTTGGTATGTAGGACTTCATGCTCTTTCCCCCATTGCCTGCACAAGAATATCTTATTTCTTATACCCAGAACGACAAGCGATAGTTTTCTTTTTTATC
Organism: Paenibacillus sp. 2TAB19; assembly: GCF_052115185.1. Lineage (NCBI taxonomy): Bacteria > Bacillati > Bacillota > Bacilli > Caryophanales > Paenibacillaceae > Paenibacillus > Paenibacillus sp. 2TAB19. The sequence goes on from NZ_JBFRGE010000042.1 coordinate 886, forward strand.
GTTTTTGTTTTTCAGTTCTCCGAAAAGAGCTTTTTGTTCAGCTACAGAAACACCCGCTAACTGCATTTGTCCACCCATAACCATAGACATTTTTTCCGTACTGCTTGCCAACTGACGAATCGTTTCTTTCAACATTTTAACTCCTCCGTTCCTCTATTAAAATCGATTTTTTATTACACACTTCTAATATAACAGGAAAAGATTCGACAGAAAACGCAAAAATGATTCGTATTTACCGAAAGAGCATTTGCGTGTTTTGTTTTTATGCAATTTCACCGTTCAATATGTGCAAAAACTCTGCTTTCCAAGGACTTATTTCCTGCATGGAGTTCAGCAGTTCCTCGAAGCGATTATAGTGCATACGACTCATGACCGCCCCATATAACAGCGTTCCCGATCGTTCGCATGCCTCTTCGAACAGCTCTGATCTTCGTTCTACTTCTTGCTTGCTGAGCAAGCCTTCGAAGTAATCAGCAATCCATTGATCGTCGCCGGTTACACTCTCTATTATGTACATCGTTAATAACGTACGCTTGCGCTGCAAGAAATCGCTTTTCTCGTCCCATCTCAGCAAATCTCGCAGATCGTTGCGAATTTGTGCGGCAATGCCGATCTCAATTGCATATTCGGCCACAATCGGCTGCCAGGGCTTGCCTGCAGCAATAACCCCTGTCATACAAGCGAACAGCAGCAGCGAGGCGGACTTCAATTTCACCGTCTCCAAATACGTTTCTTCATCCGTAGCATGATCCATCAGATCGAGCATCTGACCATTAGCTGCTTGCAGAAGCTGTCTGTTCATAAGATCTACGAGCTCTAGTCGCACGGACGGGTCAAGCTTGCAGCTCTGCATTGCCTGCTGCGACAACGTCAACAGGGAAGTAGCGACGTGAATCGCAATCGGCGGCGGCACTTGCATCCAGCTTCTTCCCGGAGCATCCTGATCCTGCAAATCATCGAATATATCAGACGCTAATATGAACAGCTCGACCGCTGCAGCCGCTTGATAGATAACAGGATCTGCGCCTCCGAACATTCGATAGTGGAGAAGCGTCAACTGACCGAACTTAATCGTCTCGCTAAGCTTATCCTCCGTAAATCGAAGTGCATATTGCATCAGCGGTTCCGCCGTAAAATATTGCCCGATTAAGGCCCGCATATGCTGTTCTATTAACGTATTGCCRTTCATCATTCGCTTGCCCCCGAGAGATACAATTTATTACCAAGTATACTATGAATCTCTTAAGTAAACATACGATAAACGACATTTAACCATTTTTCAAGCCCAATCGATTTCGATAGACGTTCCCTAATGCCTGCCTTCTTCTTCCCTTTGCAAACTTCGGCTGTTAATCTAATTTGTTCGTCATTCGCCTCCYCATCTGGTCGATTCATTAAACGCGATATCATCTCCATTCTCTTCTGATATAACTGTGTCTTGCGGGCTGACGGACTACTGGTGTGATCGCCATGATCCATGTGCGCAAAGCCCTCCTTGAGGTTTACATAAGCAAATTGAGCGCCCTAATGCTGTCATCCGTAATATGATGTTGTTGTTCTTTCTTATATTCAACCGCATACTGCATATATACGGCCTCCATTGTCATTCCACCACCCGGCAAGTTGGAGATAAGAGCCGGCGGGCTATCGCATGCGACCAATTCCCCTTTGCGCATGACGGCAATGCGATTGCAATTGCGCTGGAGCTCCTCCATATCATGCGAAGCTACTACGATGGTCTTTCCTTGATGCTTAAGCTCAAGCAGAAGCGACCAATAATCCCTTTTGGCTGCCGGGTCAAGCCCGGTCGTCGGCTCGTCGAGAAATATAATATGAGGATCGTTAACAAGTGCAATTGCGAGCGCGGTACGCTGTCTCCAGCCGCCTGATAAACGCTTGACCATCTTGTCGACATAAGGCTCTAAACCGAATTGATTTATAATAAAATCGAGATCATTTTTTCGTTTGTAAAAGGATTGGAACAGCTCCAGCGCCTCGCGAACATTCATTTTGTCGATCAACGTCGTGCTTTGCAGATGAATCCCAATGTCCTCTTTCAGCAAATCAGCCTCAAACAAAACATCGCGTCCGAGCACATGAATCGTCCCTAAATCAGGCATTCGCAAGCCCATCAACATTTCGAGCAACGTTGTTTTACCGGCTCCGTTCGTGCCAACGATCCCGAACAGCTCACCTTTCTTCACTTGAAACGATACATTGTCAACCGCTGTGTTCGACCCATAATACTTGCTTATTGAGCTTACCTGAATGACTGTCTGTGTATCCATTTATGATTGGCCTCCATTCACGCTTAAGCGCAGTTTGAGATGCTCGTTTTCATAGAAATCATACTCTTAAGATAACGTATACATCTCTATTTTTCACCGAAAACCTATCTCGTAATTTCCGCAAAATTTTTGCGCTCCGCAACAAATGCGCAAATTGGAGGCCAAAATTGGATACACAACGCCATTAGACTTATACACATAGTTATCCACATATCTGCATAAATTGTTAGTTAATTCAGTCGATACCGACTATTTCGACATATTATTAATTCACGAAAAATATCGCCCGACTGTAACTGTTAACAATTCCCTTCTTAATTGTCCACGTTATCCACATTATCCACAAGAAGGCTGTGAAAAAACTATCCCCGTTTACCCCACATTTACAATGGATCGAAATCGTTGTTGTACCAAGGCTTTTACAAGGTTATGCACAATTCGCTTTATCTATGTGGATAACCCTGTCCGCTGGGAAAAGATCCTTTTATATCCGGCGCCCAATGTACATCACATGAGGGGAGAGGCCTAGAACGCTCCGTTCTCCCGCCATTTCGGCCATTAGCTTTATAGACTCATCGTACGCGTAATCCCCTTGATTACGCCAATAATCGAGTTGCTCTTGTTGGAATAGACCGGCCGTGCTTGATGAACCGACTAGCTTGACGCATTGGAAGCCATGTTCCTCCATGAAGGGCTCAATCTCCTCGAGCTTATAGAAGTAAGCACCTGTGAACCGACCTTGATCAAGATGGTTGAACACACCTGTCTCTAGAAAAGTCCTAATTCCTTCAATCGTATCGTTCGGCTTCCAAGACTGCGGATTCAGTAACGATGTCATAACATGTCTCGTTCTCGTCATCATCGCAACGAACACGTAGCCGCCGCTTCGCGTAACGCGATGCAGCTCTGATGCGGCCTGGCAACGATCCTCTTCCCTCTGAAGGTGATATAAGGGACCGAGCATAAGCGAAGCATCAAATTGCTGATCATCTAGTCCGGTTAGATCGGTTGCATTAAAGGAATGGAAACCTCTGAACTTACCTAGCACTTCCAACTCCTTTGCCTTCTGTCGGGCTTGCTCCACGAGTCGAGGCGTAAGATCATTGAGCGTCACTTCGTAACCTTGCTGAGCCAGCTTAAGCGCATATTGTCCCGGTCCGGCGCCGTTATCAAAAACATGACCGGATGCGGGAAGGTAGCGGCTCATATAATGCCAATAAATGCGAAGTTCTAGCGGTTCTCTTTCCAACCGCCCCCATTCATCAAACCTATCGTAATAATCAATGACTTCCTTCATGCCTATACGCCCCCTTCGCCTCGTCAGTTCGCTTTTTGCTCTTTAGTTCTTGCGACCGTTCTGCTGCCTATCGTCATGACCGCCTGATTGCATGCCGAGATATAAGCCTGGGCCGCTGCCAATATGATATCTTTGTGAATCGATGTACCGCGGAATCGCTGCCCTTCATGAACGATGGATACGACAGCTTCACCATACGCATCCTCACCTGTTGATAACGAATGCAGCTCCAAGTCCTCGAACTCGGACGCTACAGGAATAGCCTGTTGAATCGCATGGATAACAGCCTCGACCGGCCCTGAACCAATCGCAATATAGGCGCTCTCCTGGCTTCCTTCATTCTCACGAATCGTTACCGTTGCTGTGCGCGACCGCTGCGTGCCCGATTGCACCTGCAAATCAATTAGCACGTAAGGGTCTGGCTGTGTCTGCGTCAGATCGCCGGCAATACGAATCAGCTCGGCATCCGTAACGATCTTCTGTTCATCGGCTTTCTCTTTGAAACGGTCATACACATCCTGCAGCTGGACATCCGTCATTACGATGTTGTATTCCGATAACCGATGCTTAATCGCATGACGCCCGGAATGCTTGCCCAGGATGATCATATTACGAGAGATCCCCATTGCTTCGGGCTCCATGATTTCATAGGTGCTGCGGTTTTTCAGCAAACCGTCCTGATGGATGCCCGATTCATGCTGAAAGGCATTGCGGCCGACAATCGGCTTGTTATAGGCAATCGGAAAGTTCATTGCGCGGCTGACCAACCGTGAGGATTCGTAAATTTCTTTTACCTGGATGTTAGTCTCAGCCTGCAATGCATCCTTACGCGTCTCAATGGCCATCACCAATTCCTCTAACGAGCAGTTGCCTGCGCGCTCTCCAATCCCGTTGACGGTTACCTCGATTTGCGTTGCTCCGCCTTTGATAGCGGCTATACTGTTGGCAACCGCCAGTCCCAGGTCATTATGGTTATGCGCGCTGTATCTAACAGTCTCACCGCCTCTGGCTTGCCTCCGTACCGCCTGGAACAGCTCTGTTACTTCATCCGGCATCGCATAACCAAGCGTATCAGGCAAGTTGATAATGGTGGCTCCTTCGGCAATTACCGCCTCTACCAGTTGGATAACGAAATCCCGGCCCGAACGAGTTGAGTCCATAGCCGAAAACTCGATCTCGTCTACGAACTGCTTGCCGTAAGCGACCATTTCACGGGCAATCTGCACAACCTCGTCGCGCGATTTGCGCAGCTGATGGTTCAGGTGGATATCCGAGGAGGAGATGAACAGATGCAGCCTTCTGCGCGCTGCATCTTGCGTCGCTTTCACCGCAGCGTCAATGTCTCCCTTAACGGCGCGGGCAAATCCTGCAATTTCGACGTTCTGCAGCTCCCTCGATATTTGCTGCACGGCAGCGAACTCGCCTGGGCTTGCGACAGGAAAACCCGGCTCAATGACGTCGATGCCCAGCTTCGCCAATTGTCTTGCGATAATGATTTTGCGTTCTGGTGCTATAGATGCACCTGGGGATTGCTCGCCGTCTCTTAAAGTCGTATCGAAAATTTGAATTTTTTTCATTTCGTTTGTCATGAGAATGACCTCCTAAAGTTGATTTTTGGGTACAAAAAAAGCCCGCCGTCTCTATACAAGAGACGACAGACTTCATAGCTGCCGTGGTACCACTCTAATTGGCTGGATGTTCGCATCCAAACCCGCTCGTTGCCCGATATCGGCGGCCAGCCGTAACGTCCTATTCGGATAAGCCGCATGCCGCTTCATCCTATTCAGACGTTCCGCTCCCAGGCGAGCTTCGAACCTTAAGCCTCGACTGCGTTGCACCTCCCCGCAGCTCTCTTGCGCTTTGCCGGCTTTACGTTCTACTATTCCTGTTCCTTGCGTTGAATTTTATTTTGTTGAAAACAAAAAAGCCTGTCGTCTCTATATTCAAGAGACGACAGGTTATTATAACCCGCGCGGTACCACCCTTGTTGACATCCAATCCTCGACAACACGATCTGCTAGTCGAGCGTGGATATCCACCTTAAGCATAGGTCAACTCCGGATGTTGACGCCATGCACCCCATTACGGAGGTTAACCGTAACTATGTACACGCGAGTACATCGATGCAGCAAAGCATCGTTCCTGCGCTTCCATTGTTCCGCTCCCAGGTGAGTTTCAAGTTTCCATCGTCTGCGTCGCACCGCCCCGCAGCTCTCTGTTGTCGCCGCCCTTAGAGGCTGACGAGCGATCCCGGAAGAACTTTACTAATCCTGATCTTTGCGTTTATTAATATGTTGTTGAAGGTTTGTTGCTTATTATATGCTTCGGTAAGTTATCTGTCAATTCCGGTATGGAGAAAAAAATGGGCTAGCTAGCTCCCACCGACCATGCTTCCAGTGACAAGCCCGGATCGGCTTTCAGATCAAGGTCGCTGTATTCGCCGCGCTTCAGCTTAAGGCTCGCAGCCGCACCGATCATTGCTGCATTATCCGTGCAAAGCGGCAACGGCGGAATAAGAAGCGGGACATTGTCTGCCTCGCACTTCGCTTGCAAGGAAGCACGCAAGCCGCGGTTGGCCGCTACACCGCCGCATAGCAGCAGTTGCTTAGCACCATATTGCTTAACCGCACGCAGCGCCTTCGTAACCAACACCTCGATGACGGACTCTTGGAAGCCGCGGGCAAGCGCGGCTTCGTTCAGTTCAAGCCCCTTCATCTTCATCTGGTTAATGACAGCAAGCACGGCGGACTTGAGACCGCTGAAGCTAAAGTCATAGCTGTCTGCTTCAAGCCATGCGCGCGGAAGCGGGACAGCCTCCTCCGCTTCGCTTGCCAAACGGTCAATATAAGGTCCTCCCGGATAAGGCAACCGCAAAGCTCGCGCCACCTTATCATACGCTTCGCCGACAGCATCATCTCTCGTTCGACCGATCATTCGGAAGCTGCCTTCGCTCTCCAGCAATACGAGCTCGGTATGTCCGCCCGATACGACAAGCGCCATGCATGGATATACCATCTCGGCGACAAGCTCATTGGCGTAGATGTGTCCGGCAATATGATGCGTGCCGATAAGCGGAATATCGAGCGCCATCGCAAGTGTCTTAGCTGCTACGATTCCAACGAGTAATGCACCGACAAGGCCAGGACCTTGGGTAACCGCAATCGCCGAAATATCGTTTAGCTTCAGGCCTGACTCTTTGACGGCCTGTTCCATAATGACAGTAATCGACTCTACATGCTTACGGGAAGCAATCTCCGGAACGACGCCGCCAAAGCGCTCATGAATGTCGATTTGGCTTGATACGACATTCGACAATATATGTTTGCCGTTACGAATAACAGCTACGGATGTCTCATCGCAGCTCGTCTCTATGGCTAATATAATCTGATCCTCTGAACCGAGGCTTGTTCTTTTCTCTAGATGACTCACTGTTACAGCTCCTCTGTCTTCAGCCGTTCACGATCGAGCTCCGCCCACATAATGAGCGCATCCTCGTCGTTGTCCGAATAGTAGCGCGGCCGAATGCCGGAAGGCTCGAAACCGTGCTTTCGGTATAGCCGCTGCGCAATTTCGTTCGACACCCGAACCTCCAGCGTCATTTTGGCAGAGCCAAAAAACACAGCAGTCCGCTGAAGCTCTCCAAGCAGAAGATCTCCCAGACCTTGTCCGCGGTAGTCATCGCGCACGGCGATATTCGTCACATGCGCCTCATCCATAATGATCCACATACCGCCGTAACCAATAATTTCGCCGCTTAATTCCATGACCATATATTTGGCGAACATATTGTTCATCAGCTCATTCGTGAACGCCTCAGTCGTCCACGGGCTGGAGAATGCCTCTTCCTCAATCGCCACAATTGCAGCAATGTCGGCAAGCGTCATGAAGCGGAATTCTAATTGATTGACGTCTACGCTCATCCTTTTACGCCTTCTTCCGCTTGCTTCGCCTTCAGCTTCACTTCGGCCTCTGTAAGCTGCGTATAATTAGGAGCGAAGGTATGAACATCATCAGTAATACCGGCTGCCAACAACTGCTGGCCTAGATAAGCAATCCAGCGCCCTTCAAGTACATAGGGCTGCCTAATGATCTCAATCCCATTCGCCGCTCCTAATTGAAGCATACGTTCTGCTTCCGCTTCGTGCTGCGAGAGATCGCCGGCCAGCCGTATCTGGCTTACTGGCGAAGAAGACTGCTGCGTCACCGAAGTTGCCCGCCCAATAACGTCATCCACCCAATTGTGCATAAGCTTAACAGCATCATTCTCCCATCGCTCCCAAGCGCCACCTGCAGTCATACGGAAGCCCGCGGTGTATACCTGTCCGCGCCTTGCGTCCATTATTGGGAGCACCCACTTCTCGCCGGAAGCAGGCAACGATGCCTGCGATGATTCGCTAGCATGCTGTAATGCACCGTAAGCGACAGCTTCCAGGCTTGATACACCGATAAGCGGCTTATTCCATACCCATGCGAGCGTCTTGGCGACGGACACGGCGATCCGCATACCCGTATACGAGCCCGGCCCTTTGCCTACCGCAATGCCGGCCAGCGATTGCTCGTTCACGCCGCAGCTTGCCAGCAGTTGCTTCAGATGCGTAACGACATGGACGGAGTGGTTGCGTTCTGCTAACGACTGTATCTCGCCGAGAACATTATGGCCAAGAACAACCGCTGCTGCCATCGATGCCGTCGACGTATCCAGCGCTATGACAGGCCCTTCGATCGATTTCATATCCTGCTGTTCCAATCTCATTCGCTTGCTCCTATCCCAAGTAAAGCTTCACACCAATCTGCGTACAGCTCACCGTACCCAGTTAATGCGATGCGTCTAGATTCCTCGCCTGTATGTTCAATGAACAGCTCCAGCCTGTCCGGCGGCAACAGTTCTTTAATTAAGCTCGCCCACTCCACGATCGTCACGCCGCTGCCGTAGAAATAATCGTCCAAGCCAAGCTCGTCCGCCTCATCCATTGACAGCCTGTATACATCCATATGATAAAAAGGGAGGCTTTCCCCCATATATTCCTTAATGATGGTGAAGGTCGGGCTGTTCACAACGCCGTTAACGCCGATCGCCTTGGCGAACGCTTGCGAGAATCTCGTCTTGCCCGCGCCCAGATCGCCGTCCAGCGCGATCATCGTACCTGGCTTCGCCCATGCGGCCAGCTGCTCCGCCAGCCTGATTGTATCTTGCTCGGTATGGGCAAGCCAACTTCCCTGTCCTATCCTTTGCTGCATCGATGTCACCTGCTTTTTTTATCGCTCAAAATGATTATAGCCGCGCTTCTCAAGCGCGACTCTCTTCTCCTGCATACTGCTATGAGTGCTGCCCGCTGATCGGGCGCGCACTAGATCAACCTTGGCATCACCAGCTTCGACCTCGCCGATGATAAAGAATGGAATGCCTTCCTGACGGAATGAATCCTGGGTAGCTTTGACTGACGTTTTGTCTATTGTTCCCAGCAATACGTAATCTTCTCCGCCATAAAGCATCCAATCGAGTGGATCTATGCCTGCTTCCGAGGCATAAGCCGCCATACTGCCGCTTCGCGGCAGTTCCGTCTCATGCAGCACAATCCGCACGCCCGACGCCTCGGCGATCTCCCACGCTTCGCTGGCGAGTCCATCGCTAACATCGTTAAGCGCATGACAGGAGCCATGCGCGGCAAGCAGCCGGCCAGCCCTTACGGACGGCGCCGGCCTTCGGTGCGCTTGCACGATAACGGGATGTGCTGCTTCTGCAGCGCCATCCTCCCTCTGTGCAAGCAGAGCATGCAGACCGGCCGCCGACATGCCGACGGCGCCGGTCACGAATACAGCGTCGCCCGGCTTAGCGCCCGAGCGGCGCAGCGCAAGCGATGCCTCGACCGCCCCCGTCACGGTCACGGAGATAACCATATGCGCCGGCGCAGACGTCGTATCGCCGCCGATCACGGCAACCCCGTAGCGCTCGGCGCACGCGTACAACCCGTCATACAGCCGCCGCATCCGATCCGGCCCCCATGTACGAGGCACGCTGACTGACACGAGCGCATGCAACGGCACGCCGCCCATGGCGGCAATATCGCTGACATTCGCGGCCAGCGCCTTGTAGCCGATGTCCTCTTCGCGCATCGTCACATCATTGAAGTGGACGGTTTCCACCATCGTGTCAACCGCCAACAGCATCTGCTTCGGCGCGGCAACGCCGTCCTCTGCCAGCAAGTCGTCGACTATTGCCGTATCGTCGCCGATACCAAGCACGACGCCTCGCCGCTGCTGCCACTCGGCGCTTTGCCGCGCCCCAGTCCAATGATGAATGCTTGCAAATTCATCCAATGCTTTGCGCTCCTTCGCTGCCCTTCTTGCCTGTTAATGAATATCGCGTTTCTTGAACCGTCCGCCCTTCACATCATGGATATTGCCTACTGCGAGGAAAGCGATAGGATCGAGCTCGTTCACGATCGACTTCATCTTCGCTTCCTCGAGTCGCGTTATGACGCAGAAGATAACCCGCTTGCTGCCTCCTGTGAAGCCGCCTTCCCCGTGCAAATATGTAACGCCGCGGCCAAGACGGTTCATGATCGCGTCACCGATCTCCTTCCACTCCTCGCTAATGATCCATACCGCTTTCGATTCATCGAAGCCCTCGATCGTAATATCGATCATCTTATAAGCAATGTAATAGGCAATAAGCGAATACATCGCCCGATCCCAACCGAACACGAAACCCGCGCTGCTTAGAATGAATAGGTTAAGGAACATAACCGTTTCGCCGACGGAAAGGGGAATCTGCTTATTGAACACAATCGCTACAATCTCCGTACCGTCGAGCGATCCGCCGAAGCGAATGACCATGCCGACGCCAACGCCGAGAATAACCCCGCCGAATATAGCGGCAAGAAACGGCTCGACAGTCAGCGGACGGACAGGATGCAGAAGGGTCGTTCCTATCGACATGACCGTAACTCCATACAAGGTTGACATGGCGAATGTCTTGCCAATCTGCTTGTAGCCAAGAAATAAGAAGGGAAGATTAAGAATAAATAAGAAAAGTCCGAGCGGCCATTCCGTCAAATGAGAGGCGATGATGGAAATGCCCACAATACCGCCATCAATAATGTGGTTAGGAACCAAAAAAATTTCAAGCCCCACTGCGACTAAAGAAGCTCCGAGTGTAATGAACAGCACTCGTCTAAGCAAGTCCAGCTTGGAGAGCTTATGATGCTGCAATGTTGCCATCTACGCACGCACATCCCCTATCGGTCTTTACTCATTATTTTACCTTAATCCTCCTACATATTCAAAGAAAAAACGGAAAGCCTCCCAAGCAGACGGCTGTTGCCGCACTGCCCGGAAGGCCCTCGCATGTTCCAAACAAATGTTAACCAATAACCGCAAATGCCTCTACGCCGGCAGGAATCGTCCTCGTGCGGAACACGACACCGCTGTTATCATATAGCTGTACCGTATATGGAACTCTTGTCAGCGTCTCAACGCGACTGAAGAACACGACCCCGAAACGATCAAAGAACGCAGTCTGCACGAGCGTCGATCCTTGATATAATGCTGCATTGAATCCCGTCGTATTGAACGGCACGCCATTTCCATCGACCCAAAGCACAGTCAACCGATTCAGATACGGTCCGAGCGGCTGTGTCGCGCCAGTCGTTCTTTTGATAACCTTTTTCTTGCCTTTAGCGCCGTAAAATGGCGGCCTCACTCTATTCGCCATTCTCTCACTCCTCTGCATCCATATGCAATAACATATGCAGAGAGGACGAAGCGCGTATGGTCAGGCTCCTAGAGGACAGAACCTATATTTATTCATTGCTTGCGAAAGGCTACAGCTCTTTCACAATCGTAATATGCAGTTCATCTTTCAACTCAATCTCGTAAGGAGACGCCGGCTCTGTGCCATCCGCTTCCGTAATGATCCGAACGCGAGGCCTATGCACGGCAAGTTCGTTATTTACCGAAACGACGCCTATCTGCCCTGTGCTAAGCTGCAACGTAGTCGCAACCGGATAAATCGATATATGCTTGCAGAAAAGCTTAATTAAATCAATATCAAAAAATGTGCCGCCAGCCGCGAACAAAAACTCGATCGCTTCGCTGGACGTATACCGTTTACGATGCGGCCTAGGCGAAGTCAATGCATCGAATGTATCAGCTAGTCCAACGATCTGGGCATACATATGAATCTCGTTTCCTTTAAGACCGCGCGGGTAACCCGTGCCGTTGAAGCGTTCATGGTGCTGCAAAGCGCAATGCGCCGATACGATCGAGATGTCGTGGTATTTGCGCAAAATTTCGAACCCTTCGGTTGTATGATTCCGTACAAGAGCATGCTCATCCGGCGTCAGTCTGCCTTCTCGAGAGAGGATGCTTGCCGGCACCTTCGTCATTCCGATATCGAATAGCAGCGCCCCGATACCGAGTTCTTCAAGCTGATTGCGATTAAATCCTCTGGCAATCCCCATGATCCCGGCAAGAACAGCAACATTGAACGAATGCTGAAATAAATAATTATCTTTGGAGTGAATGCTTGTCAGATTGACGAGCAGGTTCGGCCGCGTGCTAAGATCGGACATAATCTGACCGAACACAGAGCGGAATGTCCGTCCCATATCCGGCGCAATCGTTCTTCCCTTTAGGTTGTTAGGCTCCTTGAAGGCGTTCATCGTTTTGTAGATCGCATCGACCGCTTGCTTGCGCGTCTCGTCTCTGACCGTTTCCTCGGGAATAAGATCGACCGTCTTCCCGTCCTCAACGAACAAAAAATCGATGCCCAAACCGCGCAATCGATCGATATAGCGATCATTCAATTCGATACCCTCGCCCAAGAGCACGCTTCCATTTTCTTGAAAAATAGGTTTTGCCAGTTTATCTCCGGGCTTTACCAGTTCAATTTGCACTTTTCTCATTTCGACCAGTTCCCGCTTTCAACAGTTATAAAGCTCTTAGTAGATTTTTATTTTATCAGAAATCGGTCAGATTGACTACGACAAGAAGAAAGACCAATAGTCCGAAGGCTCTGCCTTCGGACCACATGATTAAGCCAGCTTGCGCTTGACGATTCTATTCCTGCCGTTGTACTTAGCTTCATATAAAGCGGAATCGGTTTGAGCTAATATTTCCCTTAAGTAAGCTTTCGGATCTTCAATGACGGATGGTTCGAAGTGCTCAATCGTCACAACGCCCATACTAATCGTAACGGAGATAGACTGCTCTCCTGTTCCAATATGTACTCTGTTACTCTCAACGGCTTCTTTCACTAGCTCCGCAATAAGATCTGCCTGCTCGCGATTCGTATGCGGCAAGTATACGGTGAATTCCTCCCCGCCGTATCGCGCAAGTATATCGGTCTTTCGCAGAGCGCCTTTCACGGCATTGACCGTGCTGCATAACACCTCGTCGCCGACGAGATGACCGTATTTATCATTAATTAATTTAAAGTAGTCCAAATCGAACAAGAAAATGGAGAATGAAATGCCGAACTTCAAGTTCATCAGCACCTCTTGCTCCAATTGCAGTAGCAAGTAACGGCGATTGTAGCAGCCGGTCAAGCCATCCGTGATCGCCATTTGCTCCAGCTTCTTATTCGCCTGAGACAGCTCGTCCTGCATAAGCATTAAGTCCCTGTTGCGATCATGCAGCTGTGCGTTATGCCGATTCGACTCTTCCACTAGAAGCCTTAGCTCCGTTACGTCCTGGAACGTAAGCACTCGGCCGATCGCCGCTCTCCTTTGGTCCAAAATCGGAGCCGACTGAATGATGATGTGACGGAAACGATCATGCTCCAGCTCCAACTCGAATTCCACGCGATCCATTGGGCGATTGCGAACTTCATTGAAGAACACTTCGAACTCTTTCGCCGCTTCTTCCTTGAACGTGGCAGCAATCATTGCGGTGTCCAGCTTATCACCTATGCGCAGTCTGATGATTGGCTTAATGACCTTATTCACTTCAATAATCGTCTCGAATTCGTCAAGGACGATAATGCCCGTTGACATCGTATTGATTACGTCGCGCTGGGCGATTTGGATAATATCCAACACTTTGTTTCGTCCAATCGCGTGAACCAAATAAATAGCAGTAAGCGCCATACCGACCGATATTAGAGGCACATAGTGATCCAGGTGGTCTATGAACATAACATTAACGAATAGGTCGGCCAGTGAAAACAGCAGCTGTGTCATCAGTCCGATCAACACGGTTCTAACTAACGTCCGGTACCTCTTGGAATCAGAAGTCCGAAGCTTATAGATCATAATAGCGAATGAAACAGCCACATAAACGAGAAGCTGTCCAATCATGACCCAATAAAGCGGACCATGCTGAAGCTGCTTCTCGGATTCAATTGTATCGTTAATGGAAAGAAACATGCCGCTTGGGTTGATTACGATTGCCGCAACCGAAACAAGGGCAGGTATAGCCATCATGAATATACGGCTCTTCCTAACGACGTACGATTGGCCTGTAGAAAACACCGTTAATACGAACCATCCGACGCCAAGCAAAGAGAGACCAACATAGGAGCCCGATAAATACAACAGCTGATATCCAGAGTTACTGGCAGTCTGCGCTACAAATTGACAAATCGGCCATATCATAAAGATGATATGGAGCAATAAATAAATGCGATGCAGCACAGTAATGGAATTGGAAGAAAAAACATAAAAAAATAAGCAGAACAAAATGAGAAACATTGCCGGGTCTATCCAGAACATCCATCCCAATTCGGTTCACCCATCCATCGTAATAGCCATCTTCTTCCATTGTATCAAATCTAATTGGGAACGACAATCTACTAATTTGAGTGTGCAACGCTTGCAGTTGGCTTATCGTCCAGGCAAGCGGCCAGACAGCGCTCTCTCCAAAGTTGGCGATACATGCAAGAAACTCTTGAACTGTTCATACTGCTCCCATTTCTTATCCGAGAAGGTGAGCTTTTCTCCTCGCACGGCACGGATCAACAAATTTTTGGGTGTATGCTCCGGGTCAACGAACTCCAGCATCGAAACCTTGTAGCCAAGCGCTTCGAGCAGCGTTCCTCTTGCAGCATCAGTGGCAAGCGCAGCAAATCGCTCCTTCAGCAAGCCTTGCGACAAAATCGGCGAAAGCACATCGTTGTCGATCTGCCGGAACAGCTCATGCTGGCAGCAGGGTACTGACATAATGACAGAAGCATCCCAGTTCACGGCCTTCGCAAGCGCCATATCCGTAGCAGTGTCGCACGCATGCAGCGTAACGACCATATCGGCTGACTGCAGTTCTTCGTACTCTGCAATATCGCCAACGAGGAAGCGCAGCTTGTCATAACCAAGCTTAGCGGCAAGCTCATTGCAGAATGCGATAACGTCCGCTTTGAGATCAAGTCCGACAACTCGAATGCTCCGCTTCTGCTGGGTTGCAAGCAGATGGTATAAGGCGAACGTCAAATACGACTTGCCGCAGCCAAAATCAACGATCGTCAGCTCGCGATCCTTAGGCAAATAATCGAGCACATCCGTCACCATCTCGAGGAATCGATTGATCTGACGGTACTTGTCCTGTTTCTTCGCATGCACCTTGCCGTCAGGAGTCATAATGCCCAGCTCAACGAGGAACGGTGCAGCGTTGCCTTCCTCGATAATGCGCTGCTTCTGTCGGTTATGATCTAGATTAGCTTGCTTCACCGCTCCAGTCGGAGCATTCGACAGTATCGTCGCCTTGCCTTTCTTGTTGAAAAGCATTTGAATATCGGCGGAAGGCGTCTTAATAAGCGCTTGTTTGTACTGCTCTTCTAGCAATCCTGTTATACGTTCCGCAGCTTGACCCTCCGCAACATTCTCATGAAGCACTTTGCTCGCGAAATGGGATTCAAATTGGTAATGCATGCCGCTMTTCAGCTGCACCTTGCGAATGACGGTCTTTGGTGCTGCATTTCCATCCTTGCGGCGCAAACCGCTCAGCGTAGCCTGCATCAGCTCGTCCTTGCCGATCCAATCATATATATGTTGCTGCCATTGCTCTGTCATGCTGTCGATCCACTCCTACTATTTCACTATTCAGCCCAGCTTATATTGGTCATTCAGCTCGCGAAGACCTTGCTCAATCTCCGCTCTTGGCAATCCCCCGGCAACAAGCCGTTCATCGTCCTGCAGCAGCAGGCGGCGATAAATGTCTGTCGCGTCCGCTGCCGAGAGAACCCTGTCATCTAACAGCTCATGCATCATATTCTCCACCTGATCATAACGCCCTTCCGCTTCATGCCAAGTAGACAGCAGCTTCTTCGTATGCACCGGAAGCTCGTAGGGCAGAAGCTCCTCCAGCAGCTCGGCGATCTGTTCGTTCGGATTCACAATGACTGTCTCCGTATCCGCTAACGATAGCCTTAGAAATAGATGAAGCGCCTTGATCGACAGCACGAAGCTCTCGTCCTCTCGTCCAAGTTCAGCATGAAGCTCTGCCTCCTGCCGCACAAGTATTGCAATCGCACCCAAATGGTCAGCCTCAAGCAAACCGTTCGTTGTCATCATGCGAACCAAATCCTCATCGGATAACGATCGAATGAGCTTGCTGCTGAGACGAAATCGCTTATCGAGCAGCTCATCAAGCACGAGCAGCGCTTCCTCCTGCTTCCTCTCTCGTCTTAACTGTAGGATCTGGCCGACAGCTTCTGTCATCTGCTCAATCATCCGCATGAAATAATCCCGTTGGAACAATGACTCTCACTCCCTACTTCTTCAACGTATCCGCGAACTTGCTGATGACAGCAGCCAGCTCTTCCGGCTGCTCCACCATTCCCATATGACCGGATGCCTCCAATAGATGCTGAACAGCGTACGCACCAGCGGCCGAGAACGTGCTCTCCGCGGGAATGACCCCATCCGCGGCTCCCGCAACAAGCAGCACCGGCAAGGATGATGTTTTCACAACCTTTGTACGGTCCGGACGCTGCTTCATGCCTCTAGCCGTGCCGATCGCGCCTTGAAGCGAGGTTGCATAACCGATCTGCTTGCCGCGCTCGAGATCCGCTTGTCTAGCCGCAGCATGCTCCGGAGCGAATAGCTTCGGAATGAGTCCATCCACGAATGGCTTAACTCCGTCTTGCTGAAGCGACGCCGCAGCTTTGTCGCGATTAAGCTTAGCCGCCTCACTGTCTTCTTTGGCTGTTGAATGGATAAGGCCAAATCCGCTTAAACGCTCCTCATATTTCTCTGCGAAAGCAAGTGTTATATAACCGCCAAGCGAATGACCGAGCAGACATGCTTTGTCGATACCCAGCTTCTCCAGCAGTCCCGCCACATCGCCTGCATACATCTCCATCGCATACACTTCATCGTCTGACGCTGCGCTTAAGCCATGTCCTCTTGCATCAGGCGCAATAACGCGCGCCGTACGCGACAAAGCGTCAACAACGCGTTCCCAATAGGCAGAGCTGCCGCAATATCCGTGAAGCAGGACGATTACATTACCGCTCTTGTCAACATCAACAGCAGACGACAATGAAGAGTCATAATAAGCAAGCTCAATACCATTAATCAGCTCAACCTTAGCATTTGCTATCGAAATCAACTGTTGTTCTTCTCCGTTGCTCATCGTAGACACGCTCCTCTATACGTTTGTTTCTAGAATGGAATAGACAGCTTGATCGTTTCATCATCTTCGCTTATCGCCTTAGCCCCCGGTTGACTCCAGGCCTGCTCTGCCGCTACGGCTACCTTGCCCGCCATCTGCATAACGAGGTGCAGCGACGTTGTCTGAAGCTTCCAATACGCTTTCGGGCCATTCATGTTCACGACGCCCGCAATACTATAATGTCCTACCGAGGGCAATTGTCTGCCTATCGCTTTGCCCGGCTGCAGCGCTCGTGCGGCTGCGATGAAGCTTCCAATCGATTTCGGATGTCCGAGACAGGCATCAACGGCAATTACCGTATCGCCTTCTTCTATAGATGCCTGTGCCTGTAAAACGGAATGCGCGTCGCAAGGCTCTGCCAGCGTGCCAATGACGCGCGGCCAACCGCGCTCTTGAAGCAGCGTCCCAACGAGCGGACCGAATGCATCACCCGTCGATCGATCGGTACCGATACAGATGAATACGATGCGATTCCGATCAGGCTGATGCTTCGTAATGCTTTGAAAAAATTCAAGAAGTTCGTTATGGTCAAATTCAATTGTCATATTAATGCCTCGCACTCTATCGTTCCTCTATTCAGGTATTGCATTGATTGTATCCAATTTCGGGCTTCGCTTCAATTGATGAGCATCCAGTCTCAAAAAATGATACAATGTCGGAAACACCTATATAAGACATGTGTCGCTATTCGAGCGGCACAGCAATTGAAGGAGGCATTATGATGAACAATCTAGAATCCCCAACCGAAGAAAACATCGAGTTCATGATCGAGACCATCAAAGCCAAGCTCAAGATGGCTTCCGCAGCCGCGATGCAGGCTTCTTCTTTTAAAGTTGAGCAGTATGAGGATATTAAAGATCTATATGATGTTGTCGCATCGAAAGAAAAGTTCAGCATCAGCGAAGTGGAAGCGCTCGTGTCTGAGCTAGGTAAACTGCGGGGCAAATAGCATTAATTCTCAATCTATTATTACGTCTCCATTTTTAAACTTACATTTTATACCATTAACAGACAATATATCACAGAAAACGACAAAAGAACCGAGCGCAGTTATGACATGACTGTCTCGGTTCTTTGTGGTCGCTTCCTATTCTTGCTCATCTGCCGTCGTTTCAGCAGCTACAATAGACAGCTTAATCGTAACGTCCTTAAGCTYTCCCTTGAGGAAATGAGCAATTCGCTCCAGCTTATCCGCAAGCTGCGGCCCGCTAAGCGTCGTATTCAAGTGATAGTCGAAACTGTCGGCAGGCAGTCTTGTCTCCTGCATATAAGACGGTTGGCCTCTCCAGCCGCGTTCCCCATTTGCACCGCTTTGGTTCAATAATTGCTCCTGGACAGGATAGAATTTATCGGATTTGTTCACTACGCGTTCGTAAATGCGCAGCTTCTTCAACAGCATATAATATTGAGCGGAATGCTTGAAATTCCAAGCCTCTCGAATGTCCTTCAGCGTGTAATCCATCTTCCAGCGTTTCAACTTCTCTACTTGCTCGTCTGTGCTCAGCTCCAAAAACTCATCTAACGGAATCATCTTCTCGGTCATATCGATCCTCCTGATAAATTGTAAGTAACGTTAACAAAGTGAATTATGCAATAAGCAATGTTTTTCATATAAAAAATACCATAAATTTTTGCAGTTTACAAATTAATAATTTATTATTAAACAGACAACTGTATATTAAAGGTCAGTTTTTGCAAAACGAAAAAGAAGAAGCAACCAGATTGGCATGCTTCTTCAAATATTGTTTAAGCCTTTTGCAAGCCCATAGAAGAAAGGAATCGTTCGAAAGCGGCAGCGCCATCGGCAGACCGTTTGAAGACGCCGGCATCCTTCAGCACCTCAAGAAACTTATCGCCGGTCTCTGCTTCCACGATTACTTGCGCCTGTTCAGCCGTGCAAGCCGTTCCGAACCGCGCTACAAGCTCTCTCAGCCATGCTGCATGCTTGTTCAGAGGGTGCGCTGCTTCGTCCAGCCCCGCGTCGCCAGCGTCGCTCTCGCCCGTCAAATAGGCTGCGATCTGCTCCAGCTCCTCCTTCAATCGTCCCGGAAGAACCGCAAGACCCATCACCTCGATAAGGCCGATATTTTCCTTCTTGATGTGATGCAGATGCTTATGCGGATGGAAGATGCCGTCCGGATGCTCTTCGCTCGTACGGTTGTTGCGAAGGACAAGATCAAGCTCATATTCGCCGTTGTCTCTCAGACGGGCGATTGGCGTGATGGTATTGTGCGGAATGCGAGTACCGCCATCCTGCTCCGTAAAGGCCCGAACATCGGCTGCCTCGTCGCTATAGCCCCGCCACTCATCGAGCATGCGGCAAGCTGCGCCGTGCACCTCAGTCTTGTCGGCTCCAGACAGACGAACGACCGACATTGGCCAGCTCACGATGCTATAGCTTACACCCGGATGTTTCGGATCGGTGAAGCTGCTGTCAACGGGAGCAACCTCCATAGGGAACACGTGGCGCCCAGCCTGGTAATGGTCATGGCTAAGAATCGAGCCGCCAACGATCGGCAGATCGGCGTTCGAGCCAACGAAATAATGCGGGAACTGTTGGGCGAAATCAAGCAGTCTCGCGAATGAGGTATGCGTAATGACCATCGGCTCATCTTTGCCCTTGAACACGATGCTATGCTCGTTGTAATACACATAAGGCGAATACTGGAAGAACCATTCCTCTCCTTGAAGCGAGAGCGGCACGACCCGCAAGTTTTGACGTGCCGGATGATCGGCACGGCCGGCATAACCTACATTGGCGATGCTGAGCAGGCTCTTCGGATATTTCGACTGCGGAAGCGTCTTAAGCAGCGCAATTTCTTTCGGATCCTTCTCCGGCTTCGACAGATTGATCGTAATTTCCAGCTTTCCGTACTCGGTTGGGTGAAGCCAGTAGTTGTTCTTGCGAATGCGGTCCATTCGAATGTAGTTCGAATCAATGCTCAGACGGTAGAAGGCGTCTGTTGCCGCCTTAATGCCTTCCGCTGCAGTCAGACGCTGGAATGCGGCAGCGGCCTCGGAAGCGCGCGGCATGATAAGACCCATAATTCTCGCGTCAAGCAAATCACGGAACGTCGTCGTGTTGTCTGGAATTAGCCCAATGGCATAGCCGTAATCAAGCAGCGGCTCGAGCAGCTCCACGGCGCTCTCCAATTGCTCGGAAGGGACCTCTCCCTCCATTGGCTCGGTGAATTGGAATAGATCCAGCAGGGCGTTGCGGCCAGCATGCACATCAAGCGATTCAATCATGCCCCGCTGCTTCGCGAATTGAAGCAGACGTTCTATAAGCAGCAGCGCCTCTTCGGCACTCACAGCTGGTGCCTGCGCTTGCAGTTCGGTTGTCATACAATATTGCTCCCTTCTCTATCTGAAACAGCTATCGCCGTCAGGAGACGGCGATAGCTGACGTATTACTTGTCGTTATAGCCCTTAGGATTAGCCGAATGCCAGTTCCAAGCGCTTTGAATAATATCTTCGAGCTTATTGCGCTTCGGATTCCAGCCAAGCTCCTTGCGAGCGCGATCCGACGAAGCGACGAGCACGGCAGGATCGCCTGCGCGGCGAGCTTCCATAACTGCTGGAATCTCTTTGCCCGTTACGGCACGCGCGATGTCAATTACTTGCTTAACCGAGAAGCCTTGGCCGTTGCCTAGGTTGTAGACGGCGCTGTCCGCTCCGCTGCGAAGGCGGTCTACGGCAAGCACATGCGCATCAGCCAAGTCGCTGACATGGATGTAGTCGCGGATACAAGTGCCGTCTTCCGTAGCGTAGTCTTCGCCGAATACCGAAATATGCGGACGCTGTCCAAGCGCTGCTTGAAGCACGATAGGAATCAGATGCGTCTCCGGGCTGTGATCCTCGCCGATCTTGCCGCTCTCATGAGCGCCTGCTGCGTTGAAGTATCGCAGCGATACGAACTTGATGTTGTGGGCCACATCGAACCACTTCATCATTTTTTCCATCGCAAGCTTCGTTTCGCCGTATGCGTTCGTCGGCAGCGTACGATCGAACTCGTCGATCGGCACGCTCTCAGGCTCGCCGTAAGTAGCCGCAGTTGACGAGAATACGATTTTGCGGACATTGTATTCATTCATCTTCTCAAGCAGGCACAACGTACCGAATACGTTATTGTGATAGTACTTGCCTGGGTCCTTCATGCTTTCGCCGACCAGCGAGTTCGCTGCGAAGTGGATGACCGCATCGATCTCGTTCTCTTGGAACACGCGGTCAAGGAATGCCGCGTCGCGAAGATCGCCTTCATATAGCTTGCCGCCAAGCAGAGCTTGCCTATGCCCTTGCTGCAGATTGTCCACGACGACGATTTCTTCGCCGCGCTCCTGCAATGCCGCTACTGCGTGGGAACCGATATATCCGGCTCCTCCCGTTACTAATACTGCCATTGTTCATTTCCCCTCTCTATAGCTCGTTAATTGTTATTGCCCGCACCCTATATAGCATTACACCAAGCGCTCTACGCCGTTGCCGATGGAGCATACATAGAAGTCGGCTTTCAGACCGGTAGCCTCCGTATATTTGCTTCCCACTTCTTCTTTGAACGCTTCGATGCTGTCTTCATGAACGAGCGATACCGTACATCCGCCGAAGCCCGCTCCCGTCATACGCGATCCGAGAACGCCAGGCACTTGGCGTGCCGCCGCTACCATCGAGTCAAGCTCATGTCCCGTCACTTCGTACAGATCGCGAAGCGAATCATGCGAACCGTTCATCAGTTGTCCGAATTGCTTCAGATCGTTGGCGCGAAGCGCCGTGATCGATTGCAGCACGCGGTCGATTTCTTCCACGACATGCTGCGCTCTATTGCGTACGATGTCGCTCTTAATTAAATGTTTGGCCGAATTGAACTGCTCAAGGCTGAGCTGTCCGAGCAATGTCAGCTCCGGATAAGCCGTCTTCAACTCTTCAACAGCTTGATCGCACTCGCTGCGGCGCTCATTGTATTTGGAATCAACAAGACCGCGGCGTTTGTTCGTATTGCCGATCACGAGCTGATAACCGCCCGGTTGGAACGGGATGAGCTCGTATTCCAACGTATCGCACATAAGCAAAATGGCATGGTCCGCTTTGCCGTTGGCGACGGCGAACTGGTCCATTATGCCGCTATTGACGCCGTTGAATTCGTTCTCCGACTTCTGTGACAGAAGAGCGATCTTCACCTTGTCGATCTCGAGCCCTTCCAACGTTTGCAGGGCGAATGCCGTTACGACCTCGATGGAAGCCGAGGAGGACAAGCCTGCGCCGTTCGGAATCTCGCCATGGTAGAGCAAGTCATAGCCGTTCTTGAACGTTACGCCGCTCTGCTGAAGCATATAGACAATGCCTTTCGGGTAGTTCATCCAGTCGTCCGCGTCATCGTATGCGATCGAATCGATGGAGAACTGCTTCGATGCCGGGAAGTTCGTCGTTGCCAGACCGAGCTTGTTATCATCGCGCTTGCGGATAATTAGCGTCGTTCCGAAAGTTAATGCTGCCGGAAATACATAGCCGCCATTGTAGTCCGTATGCTCACCAATAAGATTGACGCGGCCCGGTGCGTGGAATACTGCGATTTCATTACTGCCTTCGCCGTATTGCTGTATAAATTGTTGTGTCAGCGCTTGGAGATTTGCCATTTGCTATCACGATCCTTTTTCCTCGAATGTAGTTCAGCTAATGCTGGGTCGGCGTGGCCGCCGTTTGGACGGGTCAACCGTTTGTTTCTGAACTTAGTATAAAATAACTGCCCCGAAAACAAAATGGCTCGAAGTGCTCTTTATATGGATTTATGTGACTTTCGCACCTTTGTCCAGACATGCTATCATGATCTTAACGCGTTATATGTTACGGATTTCAACTAAATGGGTAAAGCAGGTGTAAAGTCAGATGCAGCAAGAAATGTATGTGGTTGCGTCCAACCCGGTACACGCGCAGGGCGAGCATGCGCGGCTGAATGTATTATTCGCAGGCGAGAGCCAGACGAAGCCGTCCCACCGGCTTGGTCCGAAGGTGTATGACTTCTATCTCATGCATATTGTGCTGGAGGGAGAAGGCGTCTTCCAATTGGAAGGGAAGAGACATTCTCTTGCCGCGGGAGACACGTTTCTCATTGAGCCGAAGCAGCTCATCAGCTATGAATCGGACAGTGCCAATCCATGGCGTTATCGCTGGGTCGCCTTCAGCGGTGAGCATGCTGCCGAGCTCGTTGCGGCGGCGGGATTCCAAGCAGATCAGCAAGTGATCGGCATGGCGAAGTGGAAGCGGGCAGCCCTCCTATTCCGACGCATCTACCAGACGTTCAAGGTCGGCGGAGCTGATGCACAGTTGTCAGCAACAGGGCATCTGCATCTGTTGCTGGCGGAATATATGAAGGCGTTGCATGCTGCCGGCGGCGACGACTCGGTTCGTACCGCTCACGGCCAAGGGGACTTGCTGCTGCAGCAAATGATCCATTACTTGTCGTCGCAATACACGCACCCTGTATCGATCGAGCAAATGGCGGAGTCGCTTGGGTATAACCGCGCATACTTGTCCCGCTTCTTCAAGCAGCGGACAGGTGTATCACCGGTCACCTTCCTGCTCAAGCTGCGCATCGACAAAGCGCGGCATATGCTTCGTGAGCGGCCTGAACTCACCGTTGAGCAAATATCAGCTTCCGTCGGCCTTCAGGATGCTTTGTATTTTTCCAAGCAATTTCGCAAGCTATACGGTCAATCGCCAACCGCCTACCGCGATTCCATGAGAAGTATGCGCCAATCCTAAGTCAAGACATATGCGCAAGCGTTATTTCATCCAACTTAATGTCGATCATAATACCCATTATTCGGGCATACTACGAGCGGGAGTGATGATCTATGAAGGAGCTGTATACAGGACATTTGTATTGGCCTGGAACAATGGGAGACTCATTGGAGCAGCCAGCGCTTAACAAGAATATAACAGTCGAAGTCGCCGTTATCGGAGGCGGCATGTCGGGTTCGATCTGCAGCCATGTGCTTGTCCAAAGCGGCTTATCCGTCGCCTTGCTCGAACGCGGTGAGATTGCCGGCGGGAGTACTTCCGCGAATACGGGYATGCTGCAATTTTGCAATGACGTCATGTTATGTGATCTTATCGATCAGATTGGGCACAAGGACGCGGTTGCTTTCTACAGAGCCTGCAAGGAAGCTGTTGATCAGATTGATTCAACTGCCAATCAGCTTGCCGTCGACGTAGGATTCAAGCGAAGAAGCAGCTTGTACTACGCTTCAAGCGAACAGGATCTGCCAAAGTTGAAAAAGGAATACGAAGCTCTTCATCACAATGGCTTCGATGTTGAGTTCTGGGATGGCGACAAGATTGCGAAGCATTTTCCTTTCCGCAAGTCAGGGGCCATTGTCACCCACGGAGATGCGGCAATCAATCCGTACCGATTCGTCAGCACCTTGGCGCGACATGCTGTAGACGCGGGCTTGCAGGCGTACGAGCATACCGATATTGTAGACCATCGCACGCTGGAGAACGGCGCTCACTTGCTTCGCTCAGCAGACGGTTACGAAGTCGAAGCCAAGCATGTTATCTATGCGATTGGTTACGAACCGGAAGAGCTCCGAGGCAAGCTGATCAAAGCAAGCTTGAACCGCTCCTTCGCAATCGTAACAGGTGTTCAGCAAAACCTTGCTGATTGGCATCAACATTTCTTTATATGGGAGACCGCTCGTCCCTATCTGTATATGCGTACAGATAATCATAACCGAGTCATTGTCGGGGGGCTTGACGAAGAGATTGAGCAGCCGCTGCACGATGCGCAAAAACAACAAAAGCATAGCGAGAAGCTTTATGAGCAGATGCGGTCTCTATTCCCAATGCTTGAAGCGCCTGTCGAATATGAATGGAATGCCACCTTCGGCGAGTCGCGCGACAATCTGCCGTTTATTGGCGAAGATCCGGCTTGGCCAAATGTGTACTACTGCCTCGGATATGGAGGCAACGGCTCGATCTACAGCATGATAGCCTCCCACCTGCTGCGCGATCAAATCAAAGGCATCCCCAATGACCTGTCGAAGGTCGTAGCTCTAGACCGCGAGTCGCTGAGTCGTGTGTAATTCGCTATATTCTCTATTCGAAAAAAAACCGCTTGATTAGCCCCGTTCCGAACTCGGCCAATCAAGCGGTTTTTTTCATTAAGCACCGGCCACAATCAATGATGCGCCGCAGCCGCGGAATACGGCTTCCGCAGCGCCGAGACGCGACAGGTCCGGACCGCCGTCCTTATCCAGCATCGACTTGCTCTCATCCGTTTCGACGATCAGTACGAGAGAGCCCTCGCTTATCGCCTGCGAGCATATTTTGGTCTCTTCGTCATCGAGACCAAGCGCGTGAAGAGAACTCGAATGCTCATCTGTATCGAATAACGTGAACGCGGCAAGCGCAGCCGGAAATCCTCCGAGCGCCGTTCCCGTTCCCCAGGTGCTTGCACCATATGCGGCAACCGTCCCAGCGCCGCCAAAGCCTGCCGCCTCCCCCATTGCCAAGCTTCCAATCCCGAGTCCATGCCCGAATCGATTGCCGTCTGTGTCCTCCAGCTCCCGCATCTCATCCGCATGCACATCGCTCTCCGCCTCAATGCGTCTTGAATGCTCCGCATCCTTCGCAAGTACCTTCAATTCTCCAGTAACGAACCCTGCCTGCTCCAGCTGTTCTATTGCTTCAATAACTTGCTGCTGGCTTTCGAATACGCCGATTTTTCTAGCCATATCGTTCCATAACCTCCTAATTCGCAAGAATAGAGCAAGGATTCTGCCTATGTACCTGAATCATTGCCGCTTTAGCTATCTTTGTTATGCCCCTCTTAGGCGGGATTGAGTCGTATTTTGGCATATGAATGGATATTTTGACTATTGCTCGCATATTGTCCGAGGCAGGTTGTGCATACTTGCGGTTCAGGTTATGATGAAGGAATGAGTATGGAAAAAAACGGACAAGCAGGAGGCCAAACGATGATACATCGGATGCTTCGCTACCCCTCAGGCTGGGAGTGGCATGTCCTTCAGCAAGCAGGGCATCGTCCACTACAGAAGGAGCCTCTGCCGAGCCGCAAGGATTCCGCCAAACAAACGGCCACAGCCTTATTGGATAAGAGCGCGATAGAGCTTGCCGAATCTGCAACAGAGCAATCGGAAGCCGAACAACATATAGAGCAAACGAAGAAGCTGTTCCCGGAATGCGCCAATTGGATGGACGTCTGCGAGGAGCGGCGGACGAACCAAATTATCGTAGAGGATACGCATGAGCAAGGTCCGGTCATTTATGGCACGCTTATGTTTCAAATATCCGAGCATTCCGACGATGTGCAGCCGTTCCACTTTTGGCTGACAAGCAGACGGCTCATTACCATTCATGACGATATACGTTTGCCGCTGCGGCTGCAGACAGATGCACTGACGAAGAAGCTCGGAGAATGCGATACGGCCCCGGAAGCACTGTTTGCAATGATGAGCGTCATCCTGGAACCGTTCCATGAAGGGCTTGACGGCTTCGAAGCAAGGCTTGGCGAGCTCGAATCGTCGATGCGCAACGAGAACCGTACGGGCCTGATCGATATTATTTTCGAACGGAGATACGATCTGCTCCATTGGAGCCATCTATTCATTCCTATCCGCGAGCTGCACGGGGCTGCCAAGGAAGCATTCATGAACGATCTGATGGAAACGGAGAGCTTTAAGCGGATTACGCATAAGCTTGATCGGATCGAACTGCTGCTCAAGCATTATGCGCTTGAGATCGATACGCTCATCTCGATGGACGATGCGATCTCCAACTTCCGCGGCAACGACATCATGAAGACGCTGACGATCTTCACCGTCCTGTTCCTGCCCGCTACGATTGCTGGCTCGCTCTGGGGAAGCAACTTCATCAAGCTGCCATGGAAGGATGATTCTTGGGGCTTCGCCTTGATGGTCACGATAATCGTCGTAATCACGGCGATTATCTACGTCTGGTTATGGAAGAAAGGTTGGACCGGCGATTTGCTTCACGGCCGCAAGCCTCAGACCATTACAGGACAAGAGCCGCCGAGTCGACTTAGCCGCTCTAATCGGCATCGGATGAAGTCTAGCAGCCCATCTCCCCGTTCGACCGTTCAGGAACTGGCTGCCTTGTCTTCCGATCAGGCTTCACAACCGCCGCTCAGCCGTTCCCGCAAGAAACGCCCTTAATGATAACAAGAAGAGTCCGACGCTGCAGTTCGCAGCTAACCGGACTCTTCTTCATTCAATCGTTTATTACAGCTTCACGGGCAAGCCCGTCAGCGCCGACTGATTCGCCGCTATCGTAACGCGGTGCGTCAGCCATGCATCCTCATAGGTCGAACGAATGCGCGATACATCGCCCGTCCTTACCGCGTGGAGAAAAGCTTCATTCTCAAGCTCGTAAGGATTCGTTCGATTCGCGTATTCCGTTTTGCGTCCAGACTCGACATCGAGCAGTCCCCCATGGCTAAGCTCTAGTACGCCTTTATTCGTATAAATATGAAGACCTGCCCGGTCTCCCGCCGGAATTGCGCAAGTGTTGCTGATCGTTGCCACAGCCCCATTCACAAGCTTCAAGGTCACTGTGCCTACATCCGGTACAGTAACGCCTTGCTCCACATCAGCCATTATGCGCGAGCCATATGCGGCATACACTTCGCTTACTTCGCCAAGCGTATAACGCAGCAAGTCAACGATATGCGTGGTTTGCTCCACGAATTGGCCGCCCGAGCCCTCCATCTTACGCCACCAGCTTACACCTGGCATTGAACCCATCCAATAGCCAAGCGCCATACCGACGGTCCGCTCGCGTAACAGTTCTTGCGCACGGCTCGTTCCATCCATATAGCGGAAGTGATAGCCGACAGATGTAATCAGCTTCTTGCTCTCGATTTCCTTAAGCAATTCGGCAGGTGTCTGTTCGTCTGCAGCAAGCGGCTTCTCTACCAGGAACGGAATGCCGCGTTCCACTAACGCCCTTTCAATCTCACCGTGCGCGAATGGCGGCACGCATATGTATACGGCATCCAGCTTCCGGTCATCCAACATCGTATGAATAGAGCTATAACCTCTAGCGTCCTCGTATTTGGCCGCCTCCTGATCCGCTTTCTCCTGTGAAGTGGCCGTGAATGCGGCAACCTTAACGCCCTCAAGCTTCGCCAGCTTCTCGGCATGCATACGGCCGAACCAGCCCGTGCCGACGATTCCAATGTTCAATGTCATCGATATGGCTCCTCTCGCCTATTGATATGGCCAAGCGTAAACGGCTTCTTTCCTATATTTTAAATTATACGTGTCGTACACAAGATGTACAACCAATCGAACATGAACGTTTCTCTTTTCCTACCCAATAAATCCGCAGGTACCTATTGCAGCCCCGCTTCATACTATACAACAACGATAGACCGGAATGAATGAACGGAGGGATGCCGATGGGAGTCACGATGAGTAAGTCAACGAGAGCTCAGGAGCTTGATTTGCGAACCGCCATGTTTCTAGCTGCGGTTTGCGGACAAACCTATGTACAGTTCAACAATTACGCGGATGGCTTATTTCTAGCTCCAAGAGGATACAGCTTAGTTGGAGAATTCAAGGCCAGTGCGTATGACAGCAACGAAGAACGATTCGGCTTTGTACTGACAAGCGAGCAAGCTTCGGTCCTTGCATTCCGCGGAAGCGGGTCTGCAGAAGACTGGGTTGCCGACTTCATCGCTCAGCAAAATGTATACCGCCCTGTCAAAAATGCCGGACAAACKCATAAGGGCTTCACCGACATCTATATGTCGACGCGCAATGAAGTGCTCGCGCTCATCCAGACGCTGCCTGCCGACAAGCCGCTGTTTATTACCGGGCATAGTCTCGGCGGTGCGCTCGCAACGCTCGCAGCCATCGATATAGCAAGCAATACGGCGATCCGCTCGCCCATCGTATATACGTTCGGGGCCCCAAGGGTAGGCGATCCAAAATTCGTCCGCGCTTATAATACGATTATCGATACGCATTGGCGCTTCCAGAACGAGTTCGATATTGTCCCGCATTTGCCTCCGCACGTCTATCAGTCGCCGAAGACAAAGCAAACGTATTATTACCTCCATGTCAAAGGCGAAGTGAAACGGTCGTTCAGAATGGGTTCTATATCCGGGAATCATATCTTATCCAGTTATTTCGCCGATCTAGTGAAAGAAGACCCCGCATTTGCCGTCTTGGTCTGCAGCGAGCCTCCAGGCTGGTGCCCGGCTGTAGAGCAATAAATTTTTTGGCTACAAAAAAACGCATCTCCGCAGAAGCCATCAGCCAGCAAACTGGTTGAATCGCGGAGAATGCGTTTATTTTTTTAAGCAGGCAACACATAAAGCAATATCGCAAAGAAGTGGACGATCGAGCCGCCCAGTACGAACAGATGCCATACCGCATGATGATAAGGGAAGCTGCGCCACATATAGAATACTGTTCCGAATGTGTACAATAAGCCGCCGGTTATGAGCATTTGCACACCGCCTGGCGCCAAATGCGTCGTTAGCGGCTTCCAGGCGAACACGATGATCCAGCCCATTGCGATATAGACAAGTGTAGAAGTGAACAGAAACCTCGATGCGAAGAAGGACTTGAATATAACGCCGGCTACCGCAGCGCCCCATACGATCCCGAACAACACCCAACCAAGCGTGCCTTGCACGATGTGAAACAGAATTGGCGTATACGTACCGGCAATGAATACATATATGAATGAATGATCAAGCGCCTCGAAAACCCGCTTCGCCTTCCCTTCCGGGAAGCTATGTACGAGCGTTGACGCCAAATAGAGCAGCAGCATCGCCGAGCCGTATATCGTGAAGCTAACGACGTGCATGGCTGTCCCCTTCAACGATGAGAACACAATAAGCAGCACGAGCGCCGCTATGCTTAACATTGCGCCGATGCCATGCGTAACCGCATTCGCGACTTCCTCGCGCTTCGTATACGTATGCGTATTGGCCATACTGACAACCACCTCCAACCTTTCTTGATGATTATCAGTTTAAAGCATCATAGCCACCCTTTCAACCATCCCCGGACGGAGTCGATCGTTTTGTCCAGGTTGCAGATCGCTTGCTCGTCCGTATAGGGCTTCGTATGGCGAAAATAATCGGCATGCCCGCCAACCGTTGGAATGCCCTCAACATAACCGGGAGCGAACTTCAAACGATTCCATCTTGGCATCGCGCGCCCCGCCGCCGTCCATCCTCCCCAGCTTCCGATCCTGCTAATCGGATCGTTGAGCTTGCCGGTACCGTCAACGGAATGGAAGTAACTCACGCGCGCTTGCAGCTTAGGATGAATCGGCGTCTTCGGCGATCCGACCTGTACGATGCGTATGTCGTTATCCTCACCGTATTCCTCCATCATCCTCGCAGCCTGATACGCTGCCGCGCCGCCGCCGCTATGTCCAATCAGCAGCATACGCTTGCCATTCTCATTCAACTGTTTAATATGTTGGAATGCCCGGCGTCCGCCTATCCGTCCGGCAGTCATACGATTCGACAGATCGGTCCGCACCTCAATTACTTGCCTGACCAGACTTTGGCTCGCATCACCATAAGGAAAGAGCACATGAATGTGAGGCTCAATGCCGTCGTCTCGAAACAGCTTATCCAGTTTTTTGCGGCATTCGTTGAAAGCACAGGTCGTTGTTGCCACGCCGGCAAGCAAATATATGCTAAGCGATGATGCAGAATTGTTCGCCGTCATAACAGATCCCTCCGAATTCAGAAGAAGTTGTAATTACATTATGCGGGAGCTTGCGGTAAATCATGCTTCGATGTAAATGTCAGTTCCTTCTATTCTAAGTTTAAGGCCGAAAACATCGGCCGCGTCTCGAAGCGGTATCGCCTTCATGTACCGATAAACGCGCTGTCTGCCCCTCGCTTCCATTCCGCTCCATACTCTGCGTTGCAGGATAGGCAACTGCACAACTTTCCCTGCGTATACCGTACTCCTCTTCATGACCGCGACTAAATCCCCGGCAGCGCTCTGCTGGATCCGAACGTTCAAATGAAGCAGCTCTCGGTAAAATTGCTCGTCCGCGTACAAGCGGCCTCGTTCAGCGAACACAGCCCCCCTATACGTGAATCGCTGGCGAACCGGCTTGCCCTCGAGCGACGTATCGGTAAAGCCCGCAGCCTCTATGCCCATTGATGTCGCCGTTCGATAAGCCTCTCGCAGAACCGGTTCGGTTGCAATAGAATAATCATTCACTCTTCGTGATTTATTGTATGCCGTTACATTGTTAACGTCGAAATAAAATACAGCTTTGACACGCGGATATTTGTGCTCCAGGCTGCCGTACAGCCGCTTGATCTTCGCTGCCGCGAAACCAATATCATGCGCATGATCAGTCGTATTATAGTGCGTAACGCCAAACTCCGATAATTGAATCGGCTTCCTAGCGCTGAATCGATTGTAGACGGTGTTGAGCAGATCTAATGGATCTTCGAACGCAGCAGGTTCATCTTCGTTGCCGTTATGATACTTCACATTGTATACATTGACTCCTACCCAATCAACGTAAGCATCCCCAGGATAGAAACGCTCTATTGGCTTCTCCGGCACCGTCAGCACCGTCCATACCATGGCAACATTCGGTGCCAGCTGCGCGAATCGATCGTGTACGAGCTGCCACTTCTGCTTATACATGGCGGGATCACCGCCATAGGCAGTCCAAGTACCGTTCATCTCCGATGCATAGCGCAGAAATATAGGTACTCCTGCCTCGCTTGCGTCCTTGGCGAATTGTCTCAAATAGGTATCGTCCTGCACCTGTGCAAGCCCCTTATTCGGTTCCCAGGCGATATGGGGGAAGGCCCCAACCGACTTCACCTGCTCCACCCATTCCTTCGGGAAGGGTTGTCCATAACCAACATATTTGAAGAAGCTCGCATGCGTACGCCCCGTTAACTTGTTAAAAGAATTCATGCTGCTCGCAATCGCTTCATCTTGTAGTACATACGCGCCTAGATAAGTGCCCGTTTCAGGCTCTGCCTTCGCCAATTTGTACCACGCCTCTGTCGTGTTGACATGAATCGTCCAATCCCGCTTCTCCACAATCGGTACATTCCCGGCAGCCATTACGGATTGAACGGGAGAAAGAAGAAGGAAGAGGGCTGCAACGAGGCTATATAATATCCTGTTATGATTCAATAACGGTCACCTCCGACTTCCTTTTTCAAAGCTTTTGCAGTCCGATGACTCGTTATTCGGAAATATGGGAAAACAAAAAGAGCGATAAGGCCGCCTCGCTTAATGGCCCTTCGCTCTATTGGTACTGCTATGCTGGCTATGCTGGCATTACACACCCATTTTTTTGCGCTGATTGTTAACCTTCTTCGTGTTCTGGCTCTTCAATTCTTGCGTGCCGGTCGTATGATTCTTCTGACCAGGCAGCCCACCTTGCGCTTGTTTCTTCTGAGCAAGCAGTTGCTTGGCACGTTCAGCTTGAGTCAGCTTCTTCGGCTCTTCAGCCGATCCATTTTGTTCGTTCGTAGACATAGGTTCACCTCGCTTTATGCTCCACATCATTCTTATTCTACTACAGTTATAAATCTGGTAAAAGATCCTTTGCGAAGTCGGGCGACAGCTTGTACCGACCAATTCGCATTTTCGGCCAGCCGTTCGATTGATTCCGTCGTCACAATGACAGCCCGCGCGGCAAAACGCCTCATGCTTCGCAGCATTTCTAGCTGCTCGTCCTCGGGGAGAACCGAGCATAAATTATAGGGCATATCGATAATGGCCGCATCGTAATGACCCGTCAGCCCGCGCATATCGCCAAGCTTCACCCGATCAGCATAGCCGAAATGCGCGAGGTTCATTCTTGCTCCGCGCACGGCCAGCGGATTGAGGTCAACGCCTTCGATATCGATCCCCATCGACATCGCTTCAATCAACACCGTTCCGATGCCGCAGCACGGATCGATAAGCTTCACAGCCTCCGCACGTCCCGGCGCTGCAATATTAACGATTGCTCTGGCCGCTCGGACAGGAAGCGCAGTGGAATAGTTCTGCGGCTTCTTCTGATGCTCCAGCCAAATCGCGTCATTGTCCTCGCAGAAGCCGAACAGCCAGCGGCCGTTCAGCCGAATAAGTCCGAATAATCGATCCGGCTTTCGCATCTCGGCTTTTCCGCGTATTGAAGCCCCTGCCAGCCGCTCTAGTTGTCTGCGTTCCTCATAAGTAATTGATGAATCGCCAGCAGCTTGCGTAAATACGACCTTGAAGGTCTCGCCTTCACCCAGCCCTACTTCAGGAAGCAGCTCGACTAGCTCCTCCATGCTTCCCGCAGACAGCTGGACATGAATCTTTCTTCGAATGAACGGACTGCGATTGGCGGCAATCTCAATATCACTCTGAGCAATGCCGCCGGCACACGGCTGAGCAAGCAGCAAGCTTAGCTCCAGCTGACATAACTCCGTCTCGTCCTCGTGGCAAGCATAGGTGTATATGAACATGGTGCGCCTCGCCTTTCTTTCCCTTTAATCGTTCATCGGCTCCGAATCTGTGCTAGCTGCGCTTGACGGGCGCTCCTCTGCATGTGCAGCCGCGGAAGTCTCCGTGCCCTTCGCCTTTCGGTGTCCGGAACCGCTTGTCTCATGCTCACCTGTCAGCTCATGCAGCTGTTTCTCCAACGATTTAATCGTCCGTTGAAGCCGATATTGACGGATTAGTCCGAACGAACCAACTGTCAGACCGCCTAAGAGTGTCGACACAAGGATCACGAGAATAAGCGGTGTCGTCGTCTTCGCGAACAGGAAATTCACTTGAACGGAATCCACATTGATGACGGCGAATATCGCAATAACCAGGGCAAATACGAACGCTGAGATCAGCATGCCTTGTCCCTTCATCTCATTCCCTCCCTTTTCTCCAAATCGTACCACAAAATCGAATTCATTTCTTACAATTGAAAAAAAAGAAGAGAATGCTCGTCTGCGAGCATCCGCTTCTCAAGACATAATATTAACTTTCACTCAGAACGCCGGAACCCACTACACTCTTCTTCCTGGCTGAAAGCAGCCATTTAGTAATAATATATGCGAGTACGAATGACTGAACAGCAGTCGTCTCCCAAGTCGGATACGCGCCTAGGAAGCCAATAGTCGGAAATCCGGATAGCGTATGCGACGGCAACCAGCCCGCAACCTGTAAAGAGTGAATGCTTTCGCCAAGAAAACGAACGACCAAATAGTAGATCAGCGCTGATGCAAGCAAGAAGAAAGGCTTTATCGGCAGCTTAGCGCTGAAACGTATAATGGCAAAGCCTAGTCCGATTAAGAGAATGAAGGTCACTCCGAATCCTAGCGCAAGCTGCAAAGGCTCGATCGATGGAGCCATTCCGATATAGAAAATCGTCGTCTCCGCACCTTCGCGGAATATCGCAAGCGCAGAAACCGCGAACAACGACCATAGACTGCCTTTCGCCAGCGCGCTGCCCATTTTGTTATCGATATATTGCGTCCAGCTCTTCATATTGGACTTGCTGTGCAGCCAATTGCCGACCGTCAACATTAAGACGACCGACAGTAGACCTGCAACGCCTTCAATCGCTTCGCGGGCACTGCCAGCCGCCAGCTTGGCAATGGCGTACGTAAGGACGAATGCCATTACCCCGCTAAGCGCGAGTCCTGTCCATACCCCTGACCAAATCCACTTGCTTTTGCTCCCGTTGCCCGTACGCTTCAAGTACGCGAGGAGCGCCGCTAGCACAAGAATTGCTTCCAAACCTTCACGAAGCAAAATCATTCCCGCATCCCATGCCGTATAGCGCGTATCCCCAGTCATCGGGCGCAGTTGCTCTTGAAGCTCTCCAATGAGCTTGTTCGCTTTATCGCCTTGAGGCGGATTAGACAATAAGTAACCTGCAATCTCAGCCATTCTCACCTCGACATTCGTATACACCGCGGCGGATCGGAGCTGAACCTCTCCCTCTACCGAAGGCCATTGCGCGATGAACAACTCCATCTGAGCAGCAGCTTCTGCATAGCGCTCGGATTGCGATTCCTTAAGCGCTAAGTCTAGCAGAGCTATCGCTCCGGCAACGGACAACTCCGTTCCGGCGCTTCCTGCATCGTCGGCAATGCTTCCCGCAGCATATTGCTCGATAAGCTGGATGAGAGCTTCTGCTTCTGACTTAGCCTGCTCGTCGCGCGGCGGTTCAGCTTGAATCGCAATGCGCAGCATACTCATCTTTGTCTCCAACAGGCCGTATACTTTGAAGTTATCTTTGCGTACGGCAGACTCTACCTGCGGCCATCCGCCGTTTATTTGCTTATACGCTTCGCCGGCTTTCATCCAGTCCGACTGCTGGACAGCATCAAGCAATTGCTGAACGAGTGGCTTAATTGTAAGCGCCGCTTCCGTTCCTGAAAGCTTGCCCGAAGAGTCCGGTTCACTCTTAACACTCTTTGCATAGCTGTTAATGGCCTTGGCAAGCGTGGAAAGAGATGACTTCGCTTCTGCTGCATCCTGCTCTTGCTCTCCCACCGTTAGAGCAGTAATCGCTGCTTCCAATGCTGCATCGACCGCCTCGGCCTCTTTGGTCTTTTCCGGCTGAAGTTTCACCCAGCCGTCTGCCGCCTTCACGACATGTCCTTTGGCCTCTTCCCACTCGCCTTGACCGGCTTCAACAAGTGCGCCGCCGACGAGCGGCAGCAGCCGATCCAGTTCTGCTGTATCCGTGCTGCCTGCAGACGCAACTGTAACCGTACTCCATTGAATGATCGTTACAATAAGAAAAGCAGCCAAGCAGAAACGAATCGTTATTCGTTTCATACTGCTGCCATTTCGTGCGAACATAAGCGGTTCGCCCCTTCCCATGATGCTTAATAATTCTTGTCCTGCTTAGAATAGCGTCTCACCGATATACCCGCCTTCGCGAACCCCGGGGAAACAAGCAAACTGAGCGCTTCCGACATGAACGATATATTCGTTCAGCAGGTCGTTCTGCCCCAGCTTTTTCTGCATTGGCGTAAACTGCTTGCTCGTATCGCGATTGAAGCAGATGAATAACAAACCTGCATCGAGCTGCCCCATCTTGTGATCCATGCCGCTGGAATACGAATAGGAACGTCTTAATATTTGTATTGAACCGTCACCGCGAGCAAGCCTCATATGCGCGTTGACCGGAATAACGGGCTTGCCTTTCTCATCGAGCTTATCGAAGTCTGGCGCGTCATGCTCCTGCGAGCCGCCAAGCGGCGCTCCGCTTGCACGATGACGACCGAAGGTTGCTTCTTGATCGCCAAG
Organism: Paenibacillus sp. 2TAB19; assembly: GCF_052115185.1. NCBI lineage: Bacteria > Bacillati > Bacillota > Bacilli > Caryophanales > Paenibacillaceae > Paenibacillus > Paenibacillus sp. 2TAB19. The sequence goes on from NZ_JBFRGE010000042.1 coordinate 37,356, forward strand.
CGTGGAGCGATCCCATACTTCAACGCGAATTCGGATTCGCCGCACGACCATATAGGTGCCGCCTTCCATCCAGCCAGCACCGTCAGAAGCACTTGCCCATACAACCTTGTTCATTACAGAATCATCGCTCGTGTCGGGATTGTTCGTACCATCCTTGAACCCCATCAAATTACGCGGCGTAGCGCCTGACGGATCTGCACCGCCTGTTCTTTGGAAGCCTTCCTGTGTCCAGCGAAGGACTGCCTTGCCTCTAGCTAGTCTTGCCAGATTGCGAATCGCGTGGAAGGCGATCTGCAGATCATTCGCGTTCACTTGCACGCCAATGTCTCCGCCCGACCATTCCTCACGCAGTTCATCCCCTCCGAAAGGCGGAAGATCTGCAAGCGGCGCTGGCTTCTTCGCTGCCAGCCCGTATCTTGAATCGAAAAAGGAAGCACCAACGCCGAACGTTATCGTTGTACGCGATGGCGTTAAGCCTGCCGCCTCACCCGTATCGGAAGGAGGCATATTCACATTGTCATTCGCTTCGCCGATCATATGCCCCTCAGCCATTGCTGCTGATGCTTTCGTCCATGTTTGAAACAGCTTTTTCACGTCAGCAAGCGATTCCGTCGTCAAGTCGAACGCTGCGAATACGAGAAAGTCTTGTGCCGGCGTGGTAATGCCCGCCTGATGCTTGCCGTAGAAATCAACGAATTCGCCATTGCTCGACTTACCTGTTTCCTTAGCAACGCTAGCTGAGACGCTCTTCTCGGCAGCCGCCCACACGCCCCCCATGCCCGATGCGCCGAATAGAAGTCCAGCGCCTCCTACGCCCGCCATTCGCAGCAAGTCTCTTCGGCTTATTGGCTTTTTCAGCATGCCGTCCTGTTTGACGTTATCCACTTGCTGCTTATCTGGTTGGTCAGGACGCTTCTTTTCATCCATATGAACTATGCCTCCAAAATCGTGCCCATCTGCGACAACGGCTCAGCAAGAGCATCGATCAGTTGGCTCAGCTTCTTCGTATCTTCTTCTTTAAGTGCTTCATACGAAACATAGCCATCACCTGATTGGTATTCCGTCAGCGCTTGCTCCAGCTCCGTGAACGCTTTGCCGATAGATTCCTCTAGCGCCGCATCCTTCTTGTTAAGCTCAGGCTTCACAAGATCGTAGATCTTTCTCGCGCCTTCAACGTTAGCAGCGAAGTCGTACAAATCCGTATGCGAATATCTTTCTTCTTCGCCTGTTACTTTAGAAGAAGACACTTCGTTAAGCAGTTCAACCGCACCGGTTAACAGCAAGCTTGGCTCAACCTCGACGGTTTCCATAAGCGCGCGCAGCAGCTTCGTATCTTCAAGCAGACGATCAGCATATTCCGTCATGCCGTCTGTCGTGTTGTTCGCCCACAATGCTTGCTCGATACGGTGGAAACCACGCCAGTCCTTCTCCTCGACGTCGTTCTCGCGAGCGTCAATATTAGGATCGAGATCGCCTAGCGCTTCGGCTATGGGTTCTATCCGTTCGAAGTACATCCGTGTCGGAGCATACAACGACTTAGCCAGTTCAAGGTCTCCGCCTTTCACGGCGTTAACGAATTTCTCTGTCTCGATAATAAAAGTATCCGCCTGCTCTATCGTGAATGCGCGATAGCTGTTCAAGATTGGCTCCCAGCTTGCATCGGCTGCCTCCGTGCTGCCGCCATTGTTTGCTCCTGCATTCACCTTTTCATTGTTCTCTTCTCCGTTCGCCCCGCAGCCAGCCATGACTAGCGAGCAAGCACATAGAAAAGCAACTAACTTCATCTTCATTCTCTTGATCTCCTCTTATTCAAACGAATAAATTACTTTATCACTAAGCCAAAGTATAATCGCGGTTGATAATCATTGTCAATTGGTGTTTTGTGAACTTCCGTCATATTTACGCGCATCTTCCATTTAACGATCGATGTTGATAAACGATACCCACAAACCGAAACGGTACTATAGGAAGTTGGTACTATCGGGTAGAGGAATATGTTGGGATAATACAGATATCGAAGCAAGCAAGTTTGAACGAATAAGCAACTATCCGGGAGGCTAACCAAATGGAATCTTTTCAAATGAACGCTAATAGTAACGTAAACACAACTGCAAATGGCAATCATATCCGCAAGCCAGCTAACAACTTCTATCGCCGCCGCAATACGCCGACTTACACATTCATGGCATGGGGCGCATTCATTATCGCCTGCGGCTTCGAATTCATCGGCATCTACACGCTTAATCAGACCCTGTCCGTGCAAGGTTATTACGCAGTAACTGGAGTTCTGCTCATCATAACTTCGTTCCTGCTCCAAAAGGTTGCCCGCGACAATGACGAGGATAAATTTTTGAAGGAGCAAAATCCATACTACAGAAACAGAAATACGGCGGCGTTCTCGTTCCTGGCATGGGCCGGCTTCATCATCGCCATTCTTGCTCAATATATCGGCATTTTCAACTTGGAAGAGCCGCTCTATGTGAAAGGCTATTACGCAATTGCCGGTGCCTTCCTTATCGTTGCCTGCCTCGTGCTTCAGAAAACGATCAGAGACAACGAGGAAGACAAAGCTCATCTGAATACATTAGACGAATACCAGGCTTAGCATAAAAAGCGGCGCTGCCCACCAGGGTGAATTCACCTTAGGAGGACAGCGCCGCTTTTTTCATACCATTTATGAAGCTTTGTTTTTGTTGTAAATGTCGAAGGCTACTGCAGCCAGCAATACAAGACCTTTGATGCCTTGCTGCCAGTCAATACCGAGGCCTACGAGCGACATCCCGTTATTCATAACGCCCATAACGAGACCGCCGATAATTGCGCCAATAACTGTGCCGATACCGCCTGTCGCCGAAGCGCCGCCGATGAATACCGCCGCAATCGCATCGAGCTCGAAGTTTACGCCGGCCTTCGGCGTTGCCGCATTCAGACGCGCAGCGAACAATAAACCCGATAGCGCAGCAAGCACGCCCATGTTGACGAATACCCAGAACGTCATCCGTTTCGTCTTGACCCCTGACAGCTTAGCTGCCTTCTCATTGCCGCCAAGGGCATAGATGTGACGTCCCATAACCGTCTTGTTCATCACGAAGGTGTACACAACAACGAGTATAAACAAAATAATCAAGATGTTCGGAATGCCTTCATAAGCCGCCAAAACATAAGTAAATACATTGATAATCGCTACGATAGCAACTAGCTTAAGCACGAATAATGGAGCAGACACAACGTCGAACTGATAACGCTGCTGCGTTAATCGATTACGCCATTCTGTGAAGATAAGAATGATTGATAGCGCAAGACCGATAACGATCGTAAGCGCATGAATATCGCCGCCGCCAAGCCAGTCAGGAATGAAACCGGAGCTGATCCGTTGGAAACCGCTAGGGAACGGCGAGATCGATTGGCCGCCCAACACAACCATTGTAAGGCCTCGGAACAATAACATGCCGGCGAGCGTTACGATAAACGACGGTATTCGGACATAAGCGACCCAGAACCCTTGCCATGCACCGACAAGACCGCCGATCAAGAGCGATACGATAATCGCTACCGGATAAGGCATATGCATATCAACCATTAATATGGCTGATATGGCTCCTACGAAAGCGGCAACCGAACCAACCGATAGATCGATATGCCCGGTAATAATGACGAGCAGCATGCCGATTGCAAGGACGAGAATATAACTATTCTGCAAGATCAAATTCGTAATGTTAAGCGGCTTCAGTAAGATGCCGTCGGTCAAGATTTGGAACAGGACCATAATAAGAACTAAGGCAACAATCATGCCGTATTGGCGAATATTGCTTTTGAACAGCTTGCTTAATGATTCCATCTTCAGTTACCCCCTGCTCTTCGTCATATATTTCATCAGCTTCTCTTGCGAAGCTTCCTCGCGGGTTACTTCGCCTGTAAATCTTCCTTCATTCATGACATAAATGCGATCGCACATGCCAAGCAGCTCAGGAAGCTCCGATGAAATAATGAGCACGCCTTTGCCTTCCAAGGCAAGCTGATTAATGATCGTATAGATTTCGTACTTGGCGCCTACGTCAATGCCGCGTGTCGGCTCATCGAGAATGAGCACCTCCGGCTCCGAGAAGATCCACTTGCTCAGAACGACCTTCTGCTGATTGCCGCCGCTTAAGTTGCCCGTCTTCTGCAATATGCTTGGCGTCTTTATATTTAACTTCGCGCGGAATCGCTCCGCCTCGATGATTTCCTGATTGGCGTTAACGACCGTGTTCCGCGATATTTTACTCAAGCCGGTCAACGTWATGTTGCGCTTAATATCGTCCATTAGAATCAAACCGTAATGCTTGCGGTCTTCCGTAACATAGGCTAGGCCCTGGTCTATCGCTTGATTAATCGTATTCAACTGCACTTGCTTCCCGTTCAACATCGTCTCGCCGCTAATGCGTTTACCGTATGACTTGCCGAAGAGGCTCATTGCCAGCTCCGTTCGGCCTGCCCCCATAAGTCCGGCAATGCCCACAATCTCACCCTTGCGAATGTACATGTTCACATCGTCGATGACCTTGCGGTCTTGCTGCGTCTCGTGATAAACGTTCCAGTTCTTCACTTCCAGAATCGTATCGCCGATCTGCGGCTCGCGAGCCGGATAACGCTGCGTCAGATCGCGTCCAACCATCCCTTTAATAATCCGATCTTCATTGATGTTGTCCTTCACCATATCAAGCGTTTCAATCGTCTTGCCATCACGCAGAATCGTAATCGAATCGGCAACCTTCGTAATTTCGTTCAGCTTATGGGAGATCATAATCGACGAAATCCCTTGCTTCTTGAAGGCGAGCAGCAGATTAAGCAAATTCTCGCTGTCCTCCTCATTAAGCGCAGCAGTCGGCTCGTCCAGAATAAGCAGCTTCACTTTCTTAGAGAGCGCTTTGGCGATTTCCACAAGCTGCTGCTTCCCTACACCGATGGAGGAGATAAGCGTATTCGGCGACTCATTCAGACCGACGGTCTTCAGAAGCTCCTTCGTCTTGACGATCGTTTCATTCCAATCAATGACGCCGCGCTTCGTCTGCTCATTGCCGAGGAAGATATTCTCCGAGATCGACAGCTGCGGGATAAGAGCCAGCTCCTGATGGATAATGWCGATGCCGAGCTGCTCGCTCTGCGTAATATCTTTGAACTCGCAGACGTTGCCTTTGTACAAAATATCACCTGTATACGAGCCGTGCGGATATACGCCGCTCAGCACCTTCATCAGCGTCGACTTGCCCGCTCCGTTCTCGCCCATGAGCGCGTGAATCTCGCCTTCCTTGACTTGCAGATTCACATCTTCGAGCGCTTTGACGCCTGGGAACGTTTTCGTAATGCCTCTCATTTCGAGAATGTTGTTAGTCGCCATCTTAGGATCACGCCCTTACTTTTATTGAAAATGATTTAGTGACAACCCCGCAGGGCCGCCACTAAATCAGGAGAGTTACGCTGCCGACCCTTACTTCAGTTGATCTTCGGTGTAGTAGCCTGTGTCGACAACCGCTTCTTTGTAGTTGGATTTATCCACTGATACCGGCTCAAGCAGGTACGAAGGAACAACCTTTACGCCATTGTCATACGTTTCTGTGTCATTCACTTTCACTTCCGTACCTTTGAGCACGCTGTCTACCATCGATACAGCGATCTTYGCAAGTTCGCGAGTATCCTTGAACACCGTTTGCGTTTGTTCGCCGGCAATGATCGATTTGACCGAAGCAAGCTCGGCGTCTTGACCGGTTACAACAGGAAGCGGATTGCTTGCCGTGCCGTAGCCTACGCCTTTCAAGGAGGACAGAATCCCGATGCTGATGCCGTCATACGGCGACAATACAGCGTCTACACGCTCAGAAGCATAGTTCGCGCTAAGCAGATTATCCATACGGGATTGAGCTAGAGAGCCATCCCATCTTAGTGTCGCTACTTGATCCATTGTCGTTTGCTTACTGCGTACAACAAGCTTGCCGCTGTCGATGTAGGGTTGCAGAACGGAAATTGCGCCGTCGTAGAAGAAGTAAGCGTTATTGTCGTCCGGCGATCCGGCGAACAGCTCGATGTTGAAAGGGCCTTTGCCGTCTTTGAGGCCGAGCGCTTGCTCGATGTACGAGCCTTGTTGAACGCCAACCTTGAAGTTATCGAATGTCGCGTAGTAAGCTACATGCTCCGTCTTCTTGATCAAGCGGTCATACGCGATAACTTTAATTCCTTCCTTATCTGCTTTCGCAAGAACGTCAGACAGCGATTCGCCGTCGATTGCCGCGATAACGAGAATGCCTACGCCTTTCGTAATCATGTTCTCGATCTGGGATACTTGATTCTCGATAACGTCTTCTGCATATTGTAGGTCCGTCTTGTAACCGAGTGCCTGGAATTCCTTCACCATATTGGCTCCGTCGCCAACCCAACGCTCGGACGACTTGGTAGGCATCGAGATGCCTACATAGCCGCTCTCGCCGCTGCCGCCGCTTCCGTTATTCRTGCCTCCGCATGCCGCAAGTACGAATACGAGCGCTGCTACGACTAATAAAGTTAACCCTTTTTTCATTGTGACAATCCCCTCTCACCTCTACTAAGATTGCTGGTGCACAATCAATATACAACCGAGTGGAAAGGATCGTCTTTGCAATAAAACAACCTTTTTTATAAAAAATAAACCTGGCCCCTGATTTCCAGGTACTACAAAATGTTAGTACTTCCTTCCGTTTGCGATCTTTCTTATGATTGGAGGGAATCCATTTCGGGGCGGTGCTTGCGCATGATCAAAAAAATATCGGCATATCTTTCGTTTCTTCTTCTGATCGGGACGGGATTACTGACAATGTACAGCTTCGTATTCCCTTTTGAGGCCGGACATCCTACGCAGGGGCTTTGGTTTGCCTCCATTCTGCTCGGAGGGCCGGTAGGTTTTTTTGTCGGTATAGCGGGGTTAGGAGCTCGTTTTCCTATGGAAGGACGCTGGCGCCACGGCAAAACGATCGCTTGGACGGCCGTCATCGGCAACGGGGGCATGCTGCTGTTCCTGTTTCTGTACATGACATTCGGGTATGTGCTGTGGGGCGTTTAGTACTTTGAGCGCAAAAAAAAGAAGCTGTCCCTGCGTCAACTCTTGGAATCTTCGTCGGGGATAGCTCCTTATTTTATTAAATTTCGTCTTCTTGGAATGCCGCGCCCTTACGGTATTGGTTCGGCGAGACGCCAACCGCTTTCTTGAAGGCGGTGCTGAAATAATGCTGCGTGTCGTAACCTACTTTTTCGGCAATCTCATTGATTGGCATATCCGTTGCATTCAACAGCTGCATCGCTTTCGCGATTCGCGTCTGCGTCACGAGACTCACGAACGAGGCGCCAAGCTCCTGCTTAATGATGCGGCTTAAGTATACAGGGGACACTTGCATGAGCTGTGCGAATGCTTCTAAGCTCATATCCGCCTCCATGTACGATTCCCGAATATAATCCTTCGCCTTGCGAACGAGCGGAGACATCTGAGCTTCCTTGAAAATACTCGATTTGCACTGGCGATACACTGCCGGAATCGATAAGAGACCATTATCGATCGGCTGCGCGTGGACATGAACTGATATTTTCAAGTACGCTTGCACGGCATGTTGCATATCAGATATCAACGTTTCAGGGACTGCGCCCCAGACAATAGCGACAATCAAGCCGGAATGATCACGGAATATCGTCTTCTCATAGCTTACCAGCATCTCCCCGATGATGTTCTCGATGGCGAACATGAACAGCTGGCGGTCATTTTCCTTTCGAAGCTGAAYGCTTGTAACGACTTCCGGCCATCTGATGACGCAGAGCATATCAGGAGAGGCCGCAGGCAATTGAAGAAATTCGAGCTGCTCCCGCAGCTCAGCCTCGGTCATCGTCCCTTCGATCCATTCCAAGCAGAAGCGCTCGCGCATGAGCGGAAAGTTTTTGGCAATTTGCTTCGACGCCTGCTGCAGATGGATCTCCTGCTTCTGTGTCGCCTCCAGTTCATGACGGATTCGGCCTAGCACCTGACGGAGCTGCTCCGAATTAGCGGGCTTGAGGATGTAATCGTCCACGCTAAGCCTTATAGCTTCCTGCGCATAAGCGAACTCGTCATGCCCGGTAATAATTATGATGCGGCATTGCGGAAGCTTCTGCCTCAGCTCCTTCATCAGCTCTATACCATTCATAATCGGCATGTTAAGGTCAACGAGCGCGATCTGAATATTCAGATTCAGCGCCAGCTCAAGCGCCTCTTCTCCATCCTCTGCTTCAGCGCAGACGCGCATGCCAAGCGATTCCCAATCAACGGAATCGCGAACTCCTTCACGAATGATTGGTTCGTCATCCGCAATTAATACTCGCAACAAATGATCCATTTTCCGTCCCCTGCCTAACCCATAATATCCTTCAAGATCGGATGTACGATCGTTACCGTTGTGCCGACACCTTCTTCGCTGTCGATGACTAAGCCGTATCGCTCGCCGAACGTCAGCCTAATTCTAGCCTGTACATTCTGAATACCGTAGCCTTGTCCTTGCAATTCCTTCCCTTCACGCGTTTCCATCGTTTCTGCAGTCATTGCCGCCGTATCAAGGCCGTCAACCTCCGAGATGACCGATCCGGCCAGCGCTTGCCTGAGGCTAGCCAGCTTGGCCTGCGTCATGCCCTTTCCATCGTCGGTGATGCTTAGCAGCAGTGCACCCTCCTCGGATTTCGCCGTTATTGTAATATGTCCCGGCCCTCGGCGCTCCTTGATGCCGTGGTAGATCGCATTTTCCACTATGGGCTGAAGAAGCAGCTTAAGCACGTAAAGAGGCTGAACGTCATCCTCCACATCAAGCGTATAGTTCAGCTTATCCTTGTACCTCGTCTTCTGTATCGTTAAGTAGCTTTGGATATGCTCAATCTCGTCCGCTAACGGAATAATATCATTGCCTTTGCTAAGTCCGATGCGGAATAACCGCGACAGCGATTGAACCACCTCCGCTACATCCTCCGCCCCTTTCTTGCGAGCCATCCAATGAATCGTATCCAGCGTATTGTACAGAAAATGCGGCTTAATATGGGCTTGCAAACTTCTCAGCTCCGCCTCCCGTTTCTGTTTCCCTTGCAGCTCCGTTAACAGCAGCAGCCTATTCACCTGTGCCAGCATCGTATTAAAGCTTCGGCCGAGCTGACCAACCTCATCCTCCCGCTCGCCCCAATAACGAATCGTCATATCGCCGGATTCCGCTTTTTGCATGAACGACATTAATTGATTGATCGGTCTGGACATCGAATACGCGAGATAAATGGCAGCCGCTATGCTCAGCAGCGATAGGAAGAACACGAAGCTAATGACATAGAAGCGTATCTCCTGCACCTCAAGCGCCGATTCCTTCGTGGAGAAGACACCTACGGTCGTCCAGTCCGTGAAGGTGGACTTGCGGTAAATAAACTGAAGTTCCTCTCCTTGCACCGTCTTCGCGAAAGAGCCGACATTCCCCTCCAGCGCCCATTCCTTCGGAATATCGCGAATAATCGGTTTCGTCGGGGAATAGATGTGGCTGCCGTCCTTATCGATCACGAGCAAGTATCCCGTCTTTCCTAGACGTACGTCCTTGACGGCTTCTGCGATCACACGCAGCTTCAGATCAATCAGCACGACGCCCTCCACTTGCTGCGTATCGGGATTCAATATCGCCCGCGCCACCGAAATGACTTCATCCTCCGTGTAGCTCGCATGGCTCGTAATGTTGCGGCCGCTCGGCTTGCCGACGATCTTGAAAATCCCTTTATCCGTTGAAGCCGCCTTGTACCAGCTTTCCTCCGTCAACGGCTTCTCGCTTCGCGCATAAAGCTCATTGCTTATGTATTCACCCTTGGCGTTAACGACCATAATACCCGCAATTTCAGAATAAAGCGTCGTGTACCCTTGCAGAAATTTGCGCATCGCGTATTCATCGGCCGCTTGCTGCTCCAAAAAACGCTTAATCCCGGGATCAAACGCAATCAAATAGGTCATATTTTGCATATTGCTGACATAAAACTCGAGCGACCGATTCACTTTGCCGATAAGCTGAATCGTATTTTCGTTCACCTGCCTGCCGATGATCCGCTCTACCGTATAGTCAATCAGCAGTCCAAGGCCGATAGAGGGCAATATGCTGATAAGCAGGAACATAATGATCAGCTTGTAACGGATCGGCAGGTTATTCATTTGAAAAAATTTCAGCTGCTTTATCGCCATCCACTCATTTCCACAGACGCGGTCCGTTATTTCGCATAGAAGCTGTCCACATTTTCCTTCGTCACGACCGTAATGCCCGTATCCACATACTTAGGCAATGGCATGCCTCCAGGTACGTCCGTTGCGCTCTGCTCCGTCATGTTATGATGCAGGTGGAACAGGAATTGCATCGACCAATAGCCCATATTCCATGTACCCTGCGCCATTGTAGCGGCTATCGTTCCGTTACGCACCATATCGAGCGTTCCCTTATCGGTATCAAAGCTAATAATCTTCACCTTGCGGTCGGCTCCGAACAACTTGCCTACGCCTACGCCGCCGTTAGCCTCCGTGATGAATATCCCTTTCAGATCGGGATGCTCTTTGTACATCTCCTCAGCCATTGCACCGGATATAAGCTGATCGCCTTTGCCGTCCTTTATCGCAATGACTTCCATCTCCGGGTATTCCTTATTAATCGTTTCTTGGAAGCCGATCGTCCGCTCCTGATGGTTCAACTGCTTTGGAAGTGTAATGATCCCAACCTTGCCTCTGCCTCCGATAAGCTCAGCCATCTTGTTCGCAGCCGTTACACCCGCGTTATAGTTGTCTGTCGCGAGGAAGGAATACGCATTGCTGAGCTCTGCTCCCGAATCGAACAGTACAATCGGAATACCAGCCTCTACGGCTTTATTAATCGAACCGGTAAGCGCCTCGGCATTCATAGAAGTCAACGCGATACCAGCCGGCTTCTTCGCAATGATCTGCTCCAGCACCGTTATCTGCTCATTGACGTCATATTGCGTAGCGCCTCTATACTCCACCGATACATTCAACGCTTCCGCTGCATCCTCGAACCCTTTAATTGCCGTCTTCCAATATTCGATACCGGAGAGGAATGTCACCATGACATATTTCTCATCGATCGAGCCGCGAAGTCCTTCATCCATCTCGTCCCACGGATTGGCAGCAGTGTTGCGAAATCCGTTGTTCTGGCTATAGAACATGAACAACATGAATGTAATAATGAGAAGTCCGTATATGACGAGAATTTTTTTCAACGTCGCAGCTCCATTCTGGGATCGTAATGGTCGTAGATCTGTTACCTATTATCTTGCAAGTTACTGCCCTTGGCCATACTTGCCTTTGCCCATATTTGAGGCTGTGTGTTCACCGTCTCCCCCGTTGCGATTGCCTGCTGCATCATTAGGGCCAAGTAATGATCTTGCGAAGCTTCAGCCAAGCTATAGAAAGAAGGTCGTTCATCAAGGGCATATTCGCCCATATGCAGCAGAGATGTGGCAATAGCGATCTCATCATCGGTTAGTCTAGCCGGCGCGAAAGGATTGCGATAAAGCCACTCTTCCCCGTTCGTGATGCCTCGATGAAAGTAACCTTCTAGATTGYCATTATGCCCCGTATCTATCCGACRAAGCTCTGTGTAGACTGGCGTCGCATAATCAACCATATAGGCCGCTTCTGCGCCAACAATCTCTCCATGACTGCCGCGAACGAGAATGCGGTCACGACGAACCCATGAGAAATATTGCTCCCTCGTAAAATCATACACCCCAAGCTTGTCCCCAAAGCGAAGTGTGGCAATGGTCTGTTCCGACGAAATAATCTCGCCGTCCGTAGGGTCGCCTTCTCTGCCTCCGCTTCTTATCAATGGAGCCGTGAATCTCTCGCCTCGGATGATTGCTTGCTCGAAGGTAACGCCGAGCAATTGTCTGATCAAGCTGATCCCATGATAATCGTGGGCTGCCGATACTTGTACATGATTCACTTCGCCAAGCTTCCCTGAGCGGGCAAGCGTAATTCGCGCGGCGTGCATCGGCTGGTATAGATACTGCTCCGCTACCTGAATCTTAGCGGATTGCGGTACGGAATCGAATAGAGCCGTCAGCGATTGCAGATCGGAAGCGGGAGGCGTCTCCGCCAGCACCGGAATATGTTCAGCCGCAAGTTCCATGGTAATGGCTGGCGCAGCCGTACGGGGAACGGAAACAACTGCAAACTGGATATGCGGTTTCGCCAATGCTGCGAATTGCTGAACCGTGCTTACCGTACGAACGCCCCATTTTTGCTCCATAGCCAGCGCCTTGTCCTTGTCTCTAACGAGCATGGTATGTACACGGAACTGCTGCGGAAGCGCCTGTGCGATTCGCAAATAAAATTCGGCCCTCCAACCAGCTCCAACAATTCCGAACGTAATCAAAGACATATTTATACCTCCGCTTATCATTTAAATATAGTTCCAACCCATTCGAATTTAATTTTATTTACTATTACGGACTCCATGGACCTTACTAGCTTAATTTTGGCCAATATCATTCCGTTACGGACTCCAGAGACTCTATTAGCACGTTTTTGAAATTTTGAACACCTGTTCCAGGCAGTTAGAGTCTCCTCGGTCCGTTAAATCCGTCACCAGTGTCGTTTTAACTCATTAGCGTCACCCGAGTCCGTAACCGAGCAGCTTCAACAGCAATCAAGGTCGGTCAACAGAAAAAAAAGACCTCATGGACAGAGGTCTTCGTCATGCGGTTCTAAAGGTTGCGGCAGCCTGCCGTTGCTGGCAGCCAGTATAGTTATGCAGCTTGCCGTGATATACGAGTTCCAGTAATGGCGTATTGACCAAGTCGCCCGGCGTAACGAGCAGCGGCGATTTGTTGACCAGATTCACGCCGCCTTGCTCGAAGACGGAAGCTACGAATTGGGAACAGAAGTAAGCATATTCCCTCTTCATCTCAATATTGAACATGACGCCGAACATTCCAAGCAGATTGTACTTGTACTGATCCCGGTTCTGCTCCATAACGCTGATCTGCGTGCGAATACTTTGATAGGCGTGCTGGCTAATCGTACATTTATATAATGCGCAGGTCGTCTGTTCGAAGAAATCGGCCCGCACATCTTCTTTCACGAATCCGGCAAAAAAAGGATTGTTCGGATTTTTCCTACCGAAACTATATACCTCGTTCAAGTTGCTGTCAAATGCTAGAGAGGCATGATTCAAAGGATCCCTTGTAAATAGCTTAATGGTCTTCGTAAATAACGTGCCTGTATCCGTCAATAGTACGTAAATTTCATAATCTCTATTCATGCCGTACAACCTCCACATTAAAGAACTCTTATCCTGGTATTAACTTTAATGCAGGAGCAACAAATCCTAAACCTGCTCAGGTAATAGAAGCACCCTCGACCTTAGTCCAGTTTTGTCAGTGTCATTCGATAACATCGGCGGGCTTGCGTTAGCAAACGTTTCAATTGGAAAGCCTGTCTCTATTTTACTGGAAAAATCCTATTTCCTCAACTGGCAGTTCACCTATTTCCGTACTCTCTTTTTCGTGTAGAATACTGTCGCATATTGGCAAATATTGATATAGTAGAGTGGATTCAGAATACCCTTGTTTCATACATATGCGTATATTAAGTTTTTATTAGCTTCGGACTGATGAAAGTTGCGAATCGGAGGGCGTAGAGATGGATTGGTACGAAAATTATAAGGAAAGACTCACTCATGTCTATGCTGCGGCTGAACGGACAATTGCTGGTTTCCCAGCGCCTTTGAACCAGGTTGGGCTTGCCTATGCGAATAAATTTCACCCCGTTAAGCATGACAAGGGGCAAAACTTCATTTGTATGCTATTGCCTTATTGGATGAAGGATGTAGCTGGCATTACGGATGAGCAATGCGACAAGCTGGCTCTGACGAATGTTTATTTGATGCTCTACTACTTCATACAAGATGACGTCATGGATGACGGTCCCGCCTCCGATGTGAAGGAGAAGCTTGCACTTGGCAACCTCCTTTACTCAGAGATGCTTTCTATATCAAGGACACTCTTTCCATCACATTCTTCATATTGGGAGTATTACGCTAAATATAAGAGAGTATGGGCCAGCAGCGTAGTCAATGAATCGTCTAACAACTACTTTCTTGCGGATCCGATTCAGATTGCCCACAAAGCAGGTCCAGTTAAAATAGCAAGTTCAGGAGCTCTTCTTCTAGGTGGGAAAGAGAAGCTTATTCCAACAACTGATGAAGCTGTCGACATCGCTCTTATGACCTTGCAGATGGCCGACGACTGGGTAGATTGGAAAAAAGATATGCAAGAATGCAGCTACAACAGCCTTATTGCCATGATCGAGGCAAGTCTGCAGCCAGACGCCCCCATAACTGAAGATATTGTTAGTACTTACATATACGTGCGCTGCTGTATGAATGAATACGTCGAAGTTGCACGCAGTCAACACATGCGCTTAATTTCACTAAATTCACAACTTCCTGAATTGGAAAATTACAACCAATATATACTAGACCATTTGACCCAAACAGCTGAATCAATAGAATCGAATCGCGAACGGATGAAAAAAGGTGGTTTGAACTACTTTTTCGAAAAACAAGGGCGATAATATCAAAAATCAAGATGAATAAAAGCTATTTTTGTCGAAAAATACAATTGTTGATGTAGATTTTGTCGACCCTTCATGATAGACTTATTATGGTAATCTTATACATATTCGGAAGGGTGATCAGTATGTCCGCAGATAAGTCCTTGCAAGATCAAATTATTCAAAAAGCTTGGGAAGACGCAGAGTTTAAAAAGAAACTTCTAGCAGATCCGAAAGCAGCGGTCAAAGAAGCCTTCGGAACTGAAATTCCTGACTCGCTCGAAGTCGAGGTGTTGGAAGAAACTGATTCTAAAAAGTACTTCATCCTTCCACAAAGCCCAGCGAAAAGCGTTACTTCCTCAGAAAACGTCGAATTCCCAATGTGGGGGTAGTTTTATAAAATAAAGCAATGCCGGATGCATCAATATCATGCATCCGGCATTGCTTTATTCATTAATAACTTCCGGTAGATGTATTACCACTTCTGTACCTATTCCTTTTTCACTAAAATATTGTAACCGCCCTTTCATGAGATCGATAATTCTGAAAGTAACCATCAATCCCAATCCAGTCCCTTTTGTCTTCTTGGAATAATACGGTTCACCTAATCTTATTAAATCTTCTTCGTTTATACCTTCACCGTTATCTCTTATTTTAATTATTATCTCCTTCGTTCTTTCATTCTTCTCTGCCGAAATAACAATTTTCCCTTCCTCTCCTAAAGCTTCGATACTATTCTTTATAATATTAATAAGTGCTTGTTTAAATTTAGAAGAGTTACCTTTTACGTACAGCTCTTGATCTATTTCTGTCCTGATTGTCCCTCCTTGCATTGTGGCTAAAGGAACTAATATACCTTCAATTTGATACAATTCATTCGCCAAATTCAATACATTAGTTTGCTCTGCCTGAGGCTTAGCAAATGTGAGAAAATCTGTAATAATTTCTGCAGCTCTATCTAATTCTTCTATCGCTAAAGACATGTAGCTTTTATCTTTTTGATTAGTTGATTTTTCTCCTATCAACTGAAGAAAACCTCTTGTAACCTGAAGCGGATTACGAACCTCATGAGCAACAGAAGCCGCCAATTGGCTAATCATCTCCATTTTTTCAGATCGTTGGAGTTCATTGTTGAATACTTCCAGCTGTTTAGAATACTTTACGACTTGTTCATAATTAAGCATTATTTTACGTACTAAGATGATGACAAGTGAGACTATAAACCAAAGCACACCCCACTTCCATGTAAATAAGTAATAACCAATTCCAACAGAGAAAAATTTAACTACTTCTAGTGCCCCAATTATCGTAAACATGCAAGCACCAATTGATATGATAATAGCATCTTTGTTTCTTTTTACACAAAAGTAGATTAGGAGCACAAGAAGCAGCAGACTACTTAAAACTATAAACCCACCAAAAGTAATATAAGATAAACTAAGATACCATTCTCGAATCTCCTGTGACATAAATCCGATTAAAAAGAATATTAAATTAATAGCTGCCAGTACAAAGTGGATCTTTCTAACGATATGAATAATATTAAATGGACCTTTTCCAAACACT
>NZ_JBFRGE010000043.1:0-51584 GCF_052115185.1 Paenibacillus sp. 2TAB19
AGGCACGCCGCCAGCGTTCGTCCTGAGCCAGGATCAAACTCTCCATAAAGGTGTTTGACTTGCTCAAAAACTTTTTATTGCTTTTAGTCAGAAGCCGAAGCTTCTTAACTGGCAGTTTCGCTCGTTGTTCAGTTTTCAAAGAACAATCTTTTCTTTCGTGTCGACCGTGTGTTTCTCTCGGCCAGAAATAGAATATACCATGGCTTGTCCTGTTTGGTCAAGCTTTTTTAAAAACTTTTTTAACCTGAAGCAAAATCAATTGAATCGTTCATTTCGCCTTTCTCATTTTAATACTTTCTTTCCTGAATTTCAACTCCCCACGAAACAAATGATTGCTTTTCTGCAATATAGTTAACCCATATGAGCTTTCATGATATAGGAACAAACCACCGACGTGTGATATACTGCAAAGCAAATATAAAGCTTTGGAGGCATAAACGATGAAGATTTTTGTTATTCTTTCTTTTAATGAAGAAGACGGTATGGAGAATGTATATGTAGGTACAGATGAGGAGAAAGCTCTTTCCTTCAAACCTGAGGACTTCGACAATTGCGATGCCCTATTCGTGGAGATCTGGGATGAAAGCGGCAAGACAGATGATTTCCGCCTAGAACATGAACTTGCAAACGAACCTGCAAGCGAGTAATAAAATGAATGCAACCTTTTGTCCACGCTCGCCGTCTAGTTGTTGAAAAAAACTGCGAGGGGACTACATAATGACTTACAACAGCAAGAAATGGACCAAGCTTACAGCGATCATTATCGCATGCTCCATTGTTATGGCAGGCTGCGGTACGAATTCCAATGATTCGGCGAACGCCAACAACAGCAACAAAGGCAGCAACAGTGCAGTGACCGAATCGAATTCCAACAGTAATGGAGCGGCAAACGACACAGCATCGGACGCGCCCGATTCGGATGCATCTAGCTCCGAAAGCGATACACCTGCTTCTGACGCACCGGAGCTGGGAACTGCTACTGATAAACCGACGGAAACACCGGCAGTGGAAAAGAATGCAACTAGCCCAACGGCTAAACCAACGGCCAAGCCGACAGCGAAGCCAACTGCCAAACCGACAGCCAAACCAACTGCTAAACCTACGGCTAAGCCGACAAATAAACCAAGCGCAACGACTAAGCCAACACAGAAGCCAGTCGCTACACCGAAACCAAAGCCAACGGAGAAGCCCGAAGTATCTGTTAGCGTTTCCGATATCATTGCCAAAATCACAACAGACATTGAATTCGGACCTCTCGCAACAGCAGAAGGCGAGCTCGTTAAGGACATTTACGGTATTGATCCCGAAAAGCTTCTAACCGATGGCGTATTCAAGCAAGCCATGATGAATGTTAAAGCAACTGAGCTTGTTGTCGTGAAGCTTAAGACTGATAAGGACTACGCTACTGTGCAAGAAGCGTTCGACAACCGCGCAGCCAGCATTATCAAAACATTCGAAACGTACTTGCAAGATCAATACGAGGATGCAAAAAACTATCAGATCATTCGCAACGGCAATTACGTTCTGTTCTCCATATCGCATGACCAAAAAACGATTGCGACCATTTTCAACGACTTTTTCAAATAAGCTCAATGAACGAACAAGGCTCTGGCCATTATGCCAGAGCTTTTGCTTTTGCTAATAAGGCTACTCTAAAACAAAAAGAGCCTTACGGCTCTCCTGTCTTCGTCTAACTATTAAAGCAGCTTAGACTCCACTTGTTCAATCTTGACGCAAATGTCCTGCTGCCATTCCATGTCCCCGCTATCGTGAGCAACAAAGGCAAGCGACTTCAAACAATCCAGCTTGAACACCAAATCAAAATTAACGGCTAAGCAATGGTCAAGCTCCAGCTTCTCTGCCTGCGTGAGAATATGATACCCACCAAGCCGCTTTGCTTTGTGCGTAAGCTCCGCGAGACGGCGATGTACGGGATGTATGCCGATCAGAGCGCATCGCCTCCTTCTTGTTGCATGTTCTCACCGAGCTACGTTGTATGTACACAGGTGATTGCCCCTATTATTTCCGTTTTCAAGTGTCGGCAAACCGTACTCGCACATTCGTTCATAAAAGACTGACTTAACAGCAGTTAGTACATATCCGTCCACGCGTGCAATTGCTGCTTCAAGGCGTCTCTCGCTGATTGCGGTTCGATAACCTCGGCCGCCGGTCCGTATTGCAATACCCACTTCATAAATTCCTTTTCATTGTTCACTGTCACTTCGAATAGGAGTGAGCCATCCGGCAGATCCTTCATGCGCGGTTGCACGAATAGCTCCTCCTCCTTGATGTACCTCGCTATCTCAGCCGAGAAGCGTACCTTGAACACTGTATTTTTGTCGCCGCGATCGATCGACCACGTGTTTTTCAAATATTTCCGAATGTTGAATCGGCTCTTATCGAATCTTTGGTCGGTTAACGCGACATTCATGAACCGACTAACTCGGAACGTACGAATATCCTTTTTCAAATGGCAATAACCAATCATATAAAAACGTTGATCGCGCGGCACGAGATAATACGGGTCGATTCGCCTCTCCGTCGTTTCGTTGCGAGATTGCGTATGATAGACGGTGTCGATAGACCGCTGCTCGAGTGCTGCTTGAAGAATCGGCTGCAGCAGGTTTTTGCTCTCCTTGCGATAAGCCGGCGTACCCATCTGAATGATGTCGGCTATGCTCTCCATCATGCTGTTCTGCTGCGACTTCTCCTTCTTATGCGTCGCCATCACTTTATCGTAAGCCGTATCGAAGCCGGGTGGAAGTTTATCCTTATCCAGCACTGAGGGGAGCAACGAGAAAACAAGCGACTCCTGCTCCGAGAAGTCCAACGGGTACATAAAAAACTTGCCTAGAAATCGGTACCCCGTTCCTCTGCCGTCGTTAGTCAATGGTGCGATGTGATCGATTAGCTCCAAATCGCGATATACGGTTCGAATCGTAACATTGCATTTCAGCGCTAGATCAGCGGCTGTAATACCGGGGTTCGTCTGAATCGCGTTAATCATATTGAACACTCGAATGATTTTATCTACCATACTGATCTCCTCGTTCTATCAGATTCATAACCTATTCTAGCATACAGTCTATGAATGCCGTGGGAAAAAATGCTAATTACCGAAAGAGAACAATATCTTGCAGACTGTTATTGCAACAGAAAAAACAAATACCCCAATCTCGCTGCAGCAGCTAAGATTGAGGCATTTGGACTAAGCTATGTTAAACCATGATTTTGCACATATCGTTGGTGAATTCGACCGGATCCTGGATCGGCAAGCCTTCGATGAGAAGCGCTTGATTATAGAGCAGGCTTGTGTACAGGCCCAGCTTCTCTTTGTCGGTTTCGAACGCTGACTTCAGCTTCGCGTAGATTTCGTGATTCACGTTAATCTCCAGCACCTTGTCTGCTTTCACATCTTGGCCGCTAGGCATCGCTTGGAGCACCTTCTCCATCTCAATCGTAACCTCGCCCTCAGCGGACAAGCACACCGGATGGGATTTCAGACGTTTCGAAGCTTTGACCTGCTTCACCTTGTCCGTCAGCAGGCTCTGCATGTAAGCGAACAGCTCCTTGCTGTCGTTCTCTTCCGCTTCGTTCTTCTCGTCCTTGACATCGGCCTCGATGCCCAAGTCGCCGCTCGATACGGACTTGAACTCTTTGTCCTTGTATTTCGCAATAATTTTGATTGCGAACTCATCGATATCGTCGGTGAAGTACAGGATTTCGTAACCTTTGTCGGAAACAAGCTCCGTCTGCGGAAGCTTCTCGATGCGTTCGATCGATGGGCCAGTCGCGTAGTAAATGTACTTCTGATCTTCCGGCATTCTGGAGATGTACTCATCCAGTGTGACTTGCTTCTTCTCTTTGGAAGAGTAGAACATCAGCAAGTTCTGCAGGTCATCCTTGTTCATGCCATAATCATTGTATACGCCGAACTTAAGCTGTCTGCCGAAAGACTTGTAGAAGCTTTCATACTTCTCGCGTTCTTCCTTCAGCAAGCTTTGGAGCTGCGACTTGATCTTGTTCTTAATATTCTTGGCAATCAGCTTCAACTGGCGGTCATGCTGCAGCAGCTCGCGGGAAATATTAAGCGACAGGTCCTCGGAATCGACCATCCCTTTCACGAAGCTGAAATAGTCCGGCAGCAGGTCCGCGCACTTGTCCATAATAAGTACGCCGTTGGAATAGAGCTCAAGCCCTTTCTCGTATTCCTTCGTATAATAATCGAATGGCGTGTTCTCCGGAATGAATAGAATCGCATTATACACGACTGCGCCATCCGCGCTCACATGGATATGCTTAAGCGGTTTGTCGAAGCCGTAACGCTTCTCGAAGTAGAAGTTCTCGTAGTCCTCGGCTGTCAGTTCGTTTTTGTTGCGGCGCCAGATCGGCACCATGCTGTTGACGGTCTGCTCCTCTTGGTACTCCTCGAACTCGTTCTCGCTGCCTTCCTTCGGACGCGAGCCCTTGATATCCATCTTAATCGGATAACGAATGAAGTCCGAATATTTCTTAATAACGGAGCGAAGGCGATACTCTTCGAGGAATTCATCATAGTTGTCGTCTTCGGTGTTTGGCTTGATTGTCAAAATAATATCTGTACCAACCGTTGCTTTCTCGCCTGCCTCAATCGTATAACCGTCCGCTCCTGTGGACTGCCATACAAAAGCCTCGTCGCTGCCGAACGTGCGGGAAACAACCGTAACTTCATCGGCTACCATGAATGCGGAATAGAAGCCTACCCCGAACTGACCGATAATGTTATGGCCGTCCTTCGCTTCATTCTCTTTCTTGAAAGCAAGCGATCCGCTCTTCGCGATAACGCCGAGATTGTTCTCCAAGTCCTCCTTCGTCATGCCGATCCCCGTGTCCGAGATCGTCAAGGTACGGCTCTCCTTGTCCGCCGTTACTTTAATGAAGTAATCTTCTTTGTTGAACACGAGACCGTCGTCGGCTAGTGCTTTATAATACATTTTATCAATCGCATCGCTGGCATTCGAAATCAGTTCCCGGAGGAAAATTTCTCTCTGCGTATAGATGGAGTTAATCATCATCTCCAGCAGTCGTTTCGATTCGGCTTGAAATTGCTTCTTCGTCATTAATGAAATGCTCCCTTCCAATCTTTCTTTTACGCTTAGCACTCAATCAATAAGAGTGCTAATTCTTCCTTTTATATACCATAACTGCTTTTTCGATGTCAATACGAATGGGGTAATTCCGAGCTAGGCGTTAGCTTGTTTCTTCTTCAGATTCTTGCCAAACATCATCCGCAGCGCCAGCATCAGCAATGGAAGTCCGAAGGCAATGGGCAGGGAGATTATCGGCCAATATTGTTCCAAATATTCCATGGCACGGAAGTGATCCTCTACGATCCAGTAACCGAAAATGCCGAGAATAAGGCTGGCAGGCAAAATCATCGTTTTGCTTTTTTTAAGGCCAAATATTCGAGCTGCGCTGACATATGTACCATAAACGCAAAACATGACCATGAACAGCATCGACAACGAATAGCAGGCGATCATAATCATTTCATACCGTTGCAAAAAGTTACCGATATGGGCATTGCGGGCAAGCTTCATGCATGCGAGCGTATATTGGCTCGTTACTTCCGCAGACAGCACAGCCGCCTCTAGAATCGCCCAGATCGAAATCATAACGCCGCTCACAACGATGCCCGCCATCCCCAGCATGCCGCCGCGCTTCTTCACATCCTTGACGAAAGGAAACAACAGCKCCGCCAGCATCGTAGACATGGCCCAGTCCGAATCGAATTGCAAACTGGCCAAAGCCGTACGCGGAAACCCGTGCTCCAGCACCGGCAATAGGTTTAGAATATCGAATTCTTTTAATGAACCGATGATGATCATTACGTTTAGCAGGAATATAAACAGCAGTCCAACGAGCGCAAGCCTTGCCATTACTTCAAGCCCGTAGTAGCAGCCGATTGCACCGACAAGCAGCGAGGCAATGACGAACAGCGAGATAGGCGCTTCCGGCAAAAAATATTCCTGAAGATGATAGACGAACGTTATCATGACTGGACCGATCGCCCCCAAGTAGAAGAGGAAGATGAGCAGCGCTACGATCTTGGCGAACCATTTCCCAAGCAAAGCTTGTCCGAGCCCGATAAAATCCAAATGAGGCGTCTTCTTGATAGCGAGATACGTGAGGTACATTATGACGATGCCTTGCAAGGTTCCGATCAGCGTAGCGATCCACATATCTTGACCAATGCTCCGCGCAAGCACGCCTTCCGTTACGCCAATTGCTTTGACGAAGATCAGATTGACGATCATGGCGATGAACATGCCGTTCGAGATTTGAATTTTGGTCATTTGATCCCCTTTCTGGCCGCCTTAACCACTGCCGTCTTAATCGTCGTATGGACCTCAATGCTCGTCCCAGCTTCGGAGAAAATCTCGTCCCAATTAGAACTGAATAGCTTCCACTCCATGGGGTAGTGATTACGGAATACGTCGCCGAACTTCAAGAAGTCGGAGTGGTATTGCTTCTGGGCTTTCCCAATGACATCCTCGATCTTAGCCTTCATCAGCTGTTTCAGGTGCGCCTCCATCTCTTTCCGCAACACGGTAACCGATTGGGTACAACCGTTCTCGACGATATCCGCTTTCGACTTCAGTCGAATATGAAAAAATGGCCGATCGTCCTTAAGCGTCGGCTTCACCTGCAAATCTGCCTCGTCAAATTCTATCGACATGTACCCCTTTTTATCCGGACAAGGAACGACTTCGATTCCGCTCTTCAACCGCTCTAGCAAAAAGAGCAGTCCCCTTGTCTCCTTCACGTTCAGCCAACCTACCATACTGTCTCCCTTGAACGCTGCCGCTCCCGCCAGTTCGACTTGCATCAGCGAACCGTGCTGCTCGGGCTTCTTATTAGAGATGCCTCGCGGGACAAGCGTAAGCTTAGCAATGACGGGGTTAGTGGAACTGCTAAGAAACGACTCCTCCAAAATCATCATGTTCGTGCCTGGCGCCTGTCCGACAACATCATTATCGCGAAACAGCCGATCGACCGCTTCGCCAGGCACTACTGCAAGTCCTGTAATCGTGGAAATCAGTTCGCCCGGTTCGTCAGGCGTGACAGCAACCCACGTATTCATGCGCAACTCGTGATTGCGGGTGAAGAAATCGACCATATCCGAAATGCCTCGTTTCGCATATTTCTCATTCATGACAATGAGAAAATTATGTGCCCAGTACACTCTCCGGGAGGTGAATCTCCCCAAGTTGCGAATGGCTTCGAATATCGTTCGCCCTTCGCTGCTGACCGAATAGATCGGCTCTCCCGTTCCGCCTGCCGGCGCGCCCGTCTGCCCTCTCGCATCCGCAGGACGGATAATCTGCACCGACAGCTTCACTGAACCCGGTGCTTCTCCTACATCTAAACCGACAGCCGTCACAAGCGCCAGCTCATTGATTTGCCGTTGTCCCATGCATGAAGTAAGCAGCAGCAGGACGATCATCACTAGGAATCGCTTCATTAATCGTTGCATTATTATCATTCCTCTGGTGGCTGCGGCATCATATTATTAGCCATCCGTTTGCTGTCCTGCGCAAAGCCAGGCCGCTGATCCATCATCCATATCGGCAGTCTAAGCAGCATATCGCGTTGATCCTGCGGGCGGAACGGACTGGCAGGCGTCATGAACGATTCGCCGAAGGAGCGAATGGATAGCGCGTGCAGCAGCAGCGCGAAGAACATCGTCGCGAAACCAAGCAAGCCGAACAAGCCTGAAGCGAGCAATAATGGGAAACGCACGATTCGTATAGCGAGAGACGAAGAATAGCTCGGGATTGCGAAGGATGATATGCCTGTAATCGCCACGACAATAACCATGAACGGCGATACGAGTCCAGCCTGTACGGCAGCTTGTCCGATAATGAGCGAGCCGACGATACTGACCGCTTGTCCGATAGGCTTCGGCATGCGCAGCCCCGCTTCCCTCATTAATTCGAAAGCAAGCTCCATAATGATTGCCTCCAGCAGCACAGGGAAGGGGACGACTTCGCGGCCGGATGCTATCGTCAGCGCCAGCGAAGTAGGAATCATCTCATGATGGAACGAGACGAGCATGACATAGAAGGACGGAAGCGTGAGGCTAATGATGAAAGCCATGTAACGTACAAGTCGGAAGAAGGTGCCTACCCAGTACCGGTTGTAATAATCGTCAGGCGCCTGAAAGTATTGCCAGAAGAAGGTCGGAACAACTAAAACGACAGGCGTATTGTCGACGAATATGGCTACTCTTCCTTCAAGCAATGCGGAAGCTACCTTATCGGGACGCTCGGTACTCTGTATGGTATTGAAAGGAGACAGCGGCGAGTCCTCGATCAGCTCCTCGATATTGCCGCTCTCCAGAATCGCGTCGATACGAATATGTTCGAGCCTCTTCATCACTTCATCGACAAGGCCTTCCTTCACCAAATCATCGATATAAGCGATATTTATTTCCGTTCGGGTACGCGTGCCGATAACCATGCCTTTAATCCGCAAATTCGGATCTTTAATGCGCCTGCGAACTTGTGTCGTATTGATGCGAATGCTCTCCGTGAAGCCGTCCCTTGGGCCGCGCACATTGTTCTCAGACGACGGCTCCTCGACGCTTCGCTCTTGCCAGCCCTTCGTGCATACGATAATAGCTTCATCCAAGCCATCAACGACGATAAGCGTGTCACCCGACAATATACCCGATATCCCGCTCTCAAGGCTTGGACACTGCTTAGCTGATGCGTTGTACAGAAAATTTGAGATGACCGATTCGGCAGTCTTATAATCGCCGGGGTCCAAGTGGAGCTCATTGCCGGTCACGACCAGTGTMCTTAATATCATATCGATGACCGACGTATCGACCATCCCATCTAGAAACCAGCAAATTGCCGGATGGTCACGATTGCCGCATAAGTTGATCTTTCGTCTTTGAATATCCTCGCTTTGCCCTAGAATCTCGTCGAGCAAAGCTGCATTTGCCGACAAAGATGTCACGAAAGGCCCTTTCAGCTTATCTTGTGCAACTGACACTATCGCCGCCTCCTAGCTTGATCGTATATCTTGTAAATCATTGGATTACAATAACGAGGTCGAATTATAGAAATCCGAATGAGCTACAGAAAGGAGMAGCACGCTTGAACCTCGACTTCTACCACTCGTGGMTCTACCTTCACCTCATTAACACGGAATGGTTCATGTGGGTCATCGTTTATGTCGTACTCGGCATCAATATATTGCTGCCGTTAATTGTGTGGTACGCGATGCGCGGGAAAGAGATTTTACGCAGCTATCTCAAGCATAAGAAACAACAGCATTAATCTCGTTCCCGCCCTAAATATTTTCCCACGGTGAAGGAATTATTATCCGCCTTTTCCATACGAAGCCCGCAGGGAACATGACAAAGGCGCGAAGCATGAGCTTCGCGCCTTAATTAGGCTACTATCGTATGCAGCCAACATATCATTCGAGCACACCAGCAACCTCATAATCTTCCATGGTCAATGATACGTTCATCTTATGCTGTATCAAGATTGACTCTTCCGCGATGACAACACGATAGGTCACTACATAGGGCGTTTCAATATATAATAAAGTAAGCATTAAACTATCGGTTCCCTCCCAGCGGGCATGGGTCACGACTTGCTGCTCATGCCATGCCAGATCTTTGATAAACATATCTTTAATATGCAGTGTTTTATTAAAATCGAATTTCAGACGCCGCTCTTTGCCTTCCAAAAAATGAAGCAACATGACGAACTCGTCTTTGTTTTGCTCGAACTGTACCCGTATGGGAGGTCGCTTCGAATCCTGCAAATAGTTATCGTGGCTTGCCCCTCGCGTGATTCGGTAGCTGCGTTTATGTAAATTCATTTGTTGACCGCGATGGTTCGGAAGCTCTTGGAGCGGATACGCCATTTGAGCTAAGCGATACTGCAATTCTGAATAATGGCTTCGGTTAAGCAGGGAAGTACCGCTTGCTTCTATTGAATCAATAATAAACGCATAGATCAGATCAAGCAGCTCCTGTAACCGGTTCATGCTTTTGAAGCTTGCTGTCACCGCTATTACGAGCCTTTGCTTAGGTGCAACGAAGCATAATTGACCGAATGAGCCGTCTCCCCGATAACAGCCTCCGCGGCACAAATGAAACTGATAGCCGTATCCTTGCGAGGAGTCGACGCGGTCACTCCAGCCGCTATTATCGCTTTGAAAGTTTGTCGCGAGTTCAATATACTGCTCTGAAACGATTCTTCTCCCCCTGTAAATGCCTTTGTCCAGCAGCATTTGACCGAACTTGGCGACGCTGCTGGTAGATAGGCTCAGCCCCATTCCGCCAGCCGTTATGCCCATCGGACATGTCTCCCAATCCGGTTTTGGAATGTTTAGAGGAATGAATAAACGAGGCATCAAGAACGCAACGAGGCCTTGTCCTGCTGCTTTCTCAACGATTGCCGAAAGCATATACGTGCAATGCGTACTGTATCGATAATAACTGCCAGGCTTGTGCTGAACCTCCTGCGCGAGGAAGGCGCGAACCCAATCCCGCTCCGCCGCTACGGCGTTATAAATATTGTCCTCATGCCCTGCGTTCATGGACAGCAAATGATGGATCGTCATAGCTGCAAGATTATCCGAGACGAATGGCGGAGATCGATCCGGGAAATACGAAATGACCGTATCGTCTAGGCGGATCAAGCCTTCGTCCCAAGCGATGCCGACCGCTATCGAAGTGAAGCTCTTGCTTAACGAATAGAGCAATTGGGGACATTCATCACGATATGGAGCGCGCCAAAAACGG
Source organism: Paenibacillus sp. 2TAB19 (assembly GCF_052115185.1). Classification (NCBI taxonomy): domain Bacteria; kingdom Bacillati; phylum Bacillota; class Bacilli; order Caryophanales; family Paenibacillaceae; genus Paenibacillus; species Paenibacillus sp. 2TAB19. The sequence continues at coordinate 10,811 of NZ_JBFRGE010000043.1, forward strand.
GTGGTGGCTTTGCCGTCCTGCAGCAATACGAGGCTATTTACTTCAAGTTCTCTTCGTTCAACCTCATTCAAGAAATCAAGCAAAACGCGTGAGCTTAACATATGATTTTCAGGAAAATCGCATGCCAGTTCCAATGAAACCACTCCTGCTATTCAATATCAACTAAAGCCGAGCGTCATTACGCCTGCCGTAAATAAGGAATGCCTCAGCTACCATTAATAACCTCAACCTTTTCCCTTAAAATGGTGCCTTCTAAACCATCGTAGCATCTGTCTGTGTCGATTGACTATCGCTATTTTTTTCGGTTATCTAGCTAAAATAAAAAAAGCAGTCACTGCCCGCTATTCGCTTAAGCGGGGTGACTGCTTCATCTCGCCCTCATCCTCGTACCAAGGATTCAGGTGGATTAATACCTCTTCCACATCGTCATGCTGCTCCATAATGAGCGATTTAATTTTTCTAGAAACGTCATGTCCTTCTTGAATGCTCAGCTCGGCGGGCACACCTACGCGAACATCAATCATAATGTATCGTCCATGCTCCCTAGCGCGCAGCCGATCGATCCGCTTCACCTCAGTCACGGAAAAGACGAGCTCCTCATACTGATCCAGCTTTTCCGAAGAGACCATCTTGTCCATAAGCACATCGATAGCCTCGCGTCCCATGTCTGCCGCAAGCTTCAGGATCAAAGCCGCCACGATCAATCCCGCGATCGGATCGCCATACATAAGAATCGTGATACCGTAATGATCGCCGATCAATCCCGCTCCAATACCGACAACCGCAGCTATCGAGGCATACACGTCGGCCAGGTGGTCGTATGCCGTGGCGAGCAGACTCTTGTTATTCGTACGACGACCAAGACGAATGCAGTACACGTACAGCCACTGCTTCCAAATGAACGACACCGTTGCCGCAATCAGCGCAATGAAGCTCGCTTCCGCGGCTGGATGGAACATCGACTCCACGGAATGATACCCAATATACAGAGCAGCAATTAGCATGATCACGGCAACGATGGCCGATCCGATTACCTCTGCCTTCCCGTGTCCGTACGGATGATCGAAATCATGCGGCTTCTTGGCGATAACGGTTGCGCTCAATGCCGCTGCGGCAGCAACGACATCGCCTGCGTTATGTATGCCATCCGCTATTAGTACCTGGCTGCCTGCCAGTACGCCTACAATTAGTTTAATTGCTGTTAGAAACAGATTGCTAATCAGGCTGATTATGATTGCTGTCGTCCCCGTTTGCCTGCTCGGCTTCTCCATCGCTATCTCCTTCTGTCCGCGTTCCTAGTCTATCCTTTTTCAATACCTGATCCATTATACAAACAACCATTCATGTGGGTCTAGAGAAACAGTTTTGCAGCGAATAAGAAGTTTTAAGGCTGTACAATAGACTTTGAAGGCTCTAACTTTGTTGCTCCAGCGCAACTTCTATCGTTTCTTGTCGAGATTGGATTACAAAGCGCGTACGCGCATAACGACTTATGAAATGGTTATCCTAAAAATGCCATAGCGAATTTACCGATAGAACGCATGTAAAGCGGGGTGAGCTTATCGATATACAGGATGATCTGGTCAATCACTTAACGGAGCTGCGCAAAAGGCTGCTGATCGTGCTCGGCTGCTTCGTCGTCGCGATGAGCGGAGGTTTGTATGTATCGCCGGGCATACTCCGTTACATTAAGTCGGGCCCTACGGCCAGCGCAGTCGAATGGAATGTCTTCTCGTTCACGGACGGCTTGTTCATCTATTTGCGCTGCGCCTTCATCTTCGCCTTATTGTTCACGCTGCCGGTCCTTCTCTACCAGGCATGGGCATTCGTAAAACCCGGACTGAAGGAGTCGGAAGCGAGGGGAACGCTGGCTTATGTGCCCGTATCATTCATGCTTTTCCTTACGGGCATCTCATTCAGTTACTTCCTTGTATTCCCGATGATGCTGAAGTTCATGATCGGAATGAACCAGAACGTCGGTGCTGTGGAAACGTACGGCATCGATCGTTATTTCACCTTTCTGTTCAGCGTCGTATTCCCGCTCGGAATCGCCTTCGAGATGCCGCTCATCATCTTGTTTCTGACAAGACTTGGGCTGCTGACACCGCAGCGGCTGCGAAACGTACGCAAATATGCTTATGTTGGTCTGGCTATTGTCGGAGCGTCCATCTCGCCGCCCGACTTCGTCTCTCATTTGTCCGTCACCGTACCGTTGCTGCTGCTATTCGAGATCAGCGTACTTGTTTCCTGGCGATTCTCCAGAAGGATTGCCCCTGCCCCATCCGGAACGTAAGAATAGACCATTAATGCCCATTTCCATGACATGCTTAGGCATGCACTAAAGGAGAGTATTCACATGTTCAACAACATCGGCGTTTCAGGGCTCGTTATCATTCTCGTCATCGCGCTGATTGTCTTCGGCCCGGCCAAGCTTCCTCTGCTTGGACGCGCCTTCGGCGATACGCTGCGCGAATTCCGCAGCTCGACGCGCGGCATCGTGGATGACGACGGAGCCGCTTCAGCTTCGGATCGCAGCAAGGATGACGTGCAGAAGCTGTTATAGCTTTCGTCGTGCCAATAAGAAGGCCGCTCCCGCGTAGCTGCGAGAGCGGCCTTCTTCTTTATGTTCGCTTGCGGACTTAGACGAGCATACCGCCCTTCTCCCTGTACTTCATAATGCCTTCCGCCGTGCGATAAGCGAGCGCTCCAACCGTAGCTGTCGGGTTATAGCCGGCATTTTGCGGGAAGGAGCTTGCCCCCATCACGAAAACATTTTCGGCATCCCACATCTGGCAGTAATTATTTGTTGCCGAATCGGCAGGCGAAGCGCCCATGATGACGCCGCCTGTATTATGGGTCGATTGGTAGCTCATAATCTCGTATGGCCCAAGCTCCTTCAAATAGTCGATCTTATCCGCGCCCATTTCTTTCAAAATACCCGAGCATTTCTCCGCTAGAAACTTCGCCATCTCGCGATCTTGATCCTCGAAATCGAAGGTGATGCGAATAAGCGGATCGCCGAACGCATCCTTGTAGGTCGGATCAAGATCGAGAAAATGATGCTTGTACGCCATCGATGAACCTTGCGTGCCTACACCAAGCGTTCGATTCGCGTAGTAGACGGACTTCGCTTTGAAGTCCGCACCCCATGACGGCGTACCCGATGGCGTCGTATTGTTCTGAATCGGCCGCGCCCCCGTTTGGCTAAGCGAGATGACACCGCCATGGATGAACTTAAGATCGGAATGGTCGAAGTTGTCGCCATTGTAATCGTCGATCGATACGCCAAGCGCGCCAGCGCCTGCGAATGTATTGAACTGCTGCTTCTCGAAGAAGCCGGCGGCGCTGCCCTTAATGACCTGATACGCGTAATTGCGGCCGATTGCCCCCGTTCCCGTAGAAGGATCGTACGGCTTGCCGAGGTTCGACATAAGCAGCAGTCTTACATTATTGAACACATAGCTCGTCATGACAACGATGTCCGCTGGCTGAATAATATCCTCGCCTGTCGTTACGTCCGTATACATGACGCCGGTTGCTTTGCCGCCCTTATGTAGAATACGACGTACGTTGGAATGCGTCCGAATCTCGAACTTGCCTGTTTTGTTCGCTACCGGGATAACCGTTACGACCGGATCGGCCTTCGCTCCATATTCGCACCCGAACCGCTCGCAGTAACCGCAATATTGGCAGGCCGCCCGCGAGATGCCGTCCGGGTTGGTGTAGTCCTGCGACAGATTGGCAGAAGGCATCATGTACGGCTTCAGCTTAAGTCGGGTAGTCGCTTCATGGAACATCGTCATCGCGGGCGATTTCTTCATCGGCGGCGTCGGATACGGATTGCTTCGTTTCCCGCCAAGCGGGTTTTCCTCGCCCGAGATGCCGGCCGTCTTCTCGAATTTGTCGAAATACGGTTCCAGCTCGTCGTAGGTAATTCCCCAATCCTGAATCGTCATTTCGGCCGGGATTTTGTTTTTCCCATACCGCTCGATCGTCTTGCTGCGAATTTGAAAATCATACGGCAAGAAACGGTATGTCTGCCCGTTCCAGTGTACGCCGGAGCCGCCAAGCCCGTCTCCGAGCAGGAACGAGCCGTATTGCCGCATGGGCAATGCGCGGATTTTCTCGTTACTGCGGAACGTAATCGTCTCCTTGGATAAATCCTGCATCATCTCGTAACGAAGGGCGTAACGCAGCTCGTCATGAACCATGTAATAATCTTCGGTCTTCCGTTCTTTGCCCCGTTCTAGACCGACGACATTCAAGCCTTGCTTCGTCAGCTCGGAGGCGATAATGCCGCCGCCCCAGCCAACCCCAACGATGACAACATCGGTCTTCGGTAATGTCTTGGCCATATCATGTAATCCTCCTCTATATGCAGTCGCAGATGTTAATGGCTCACCAAATGATCTTGTAGACTGCTCGGCTCGATTTTCGTAAATTCTTTTTCGATTACATCGAGATAGCCCATCTGATTGCCCGGATAATTACGCATCTTCCAGCCGCCCATATTGGCATTGCCTCCGTAAAGCGGATCGCTGTACGCGCCTTCGAGCGTACTGCTTCGCAGCATTTTGAAGAAGCTGCTTGCAGAGATCGTTGTCAGCTTCACCGTATCGCCCTCGAACGCTTTCAGCACCTCATCCTGCTGCTCCGGTGTCAGCTTCACGAAGCGCAATTGGTATTGCTGCTGGCTATAGTTCTCCAGCTCCCGAAGCCCGATCTCGAATATCTCGCGGCGCTTCAAGCGGCCCTGATAGCCTTGTTCCTTCTCGCCTGCGTAGAATGGCGGGGACATATAGTCCCGGCTGTTGAAGCCCCACTCCCCCGCAAGCTGGTGATCGAGGAAAAAGGCGATGCCAAGCGACTTAGCTCCAGGACCGGTGTCATCCTCGGGAAATATACGCTCCATCGCGCTATCGGCAATTTGGAACTGCTCTTGAGTGAAGAACATGAGCGCCTGGTTGTAGTTTTTCGGAGTAGCCGTCTGTTCGCCGCTTGGCTTACCCGGAGTAGTCTCCTCCGTCGTCTTCGGCTTAATAAGCGTGCCTAATGCTCCACCGACGACAAGACCGCCTAGCGCATAACCCGAGTTAACGAGAAACCGGCGTCTAGAGCTGCCGTCCACCGTCTTATTGCTAACTGCCTTCCGTTGATCGTTCTGTACCAATACTTGCACCTCCTGGTAATTGATTTCTTGAAATATAGGACAGTATATCGTTTCACTCCTATACATTCGCCTATATTTCTCCGGAATGAAACGAACTGCGCCGCCAATGGACGGCGTCAGCTGTTTCACCTTGATCCCTTTTATTATTTTCCAACAATCCATGAATATTCATTTGATGGAAAGGGTCATTATAAAAGCAGACCACTCACCTATGGAGGCTGATGATTGAATGATCGTTATGATGACCAAGCTGCTTACCGTGTCTGCTATCGTATTGACCGTTGCCGGATGCGCCAGCAGTATAACGGACGAACCGAAAACACATGTCCAGTCCGATCACGCCCAGCATGCAAAGATGCTTAGCAACCCCGACGTTATCCCGAGCGAGAACGGGCCGAAACAATTTACTACGAATAAGCAAGGCCATACGAGCAGCGGTATGGGTACTAATGTCTACAGCATGATCGGGAGCTCCGGGCTGAACGCGAGCGGCTTCTCCGCTCATCTCGAGTCAAGATTAAGCGGCGCCGGCATTCCCGATGTCCGCGTCTTCGTATTCGACGATACAGTCATTCTTGCAGCCGAGAAGCGCGAAGCTTCCGCATCGAAATACGATGCCGTGCAGCGCAAGCTGCTTGACCAAACCGAGGGCTTATCGAGCAAAGGCTACTCGCCGGGCACTGGACTTGGCGGCATGAACGGGACCGACCAAGGCTCGCACGACAATTTGTCGATGGCTGCTAGCCAGATCAAGACGTTCATCGGTGCCGACGTGAAGGTGCTTACCGTAACCGGACCGCGAGCTGTGCGGGCGATCGAGCAAATTCGGGAAGGCGCGCTGGCCGATAACATCTCGCCAGCTAGGTTGGCAGCCAGTTTCCGTACGCTGCTGGAGCTCGTGTTGGCCGGCAACGGGCAGTAACAGCAAAGAGGCCTACCCATGTGCGGAGTCAATGCTCCTTCATGGGTAGGCTTCTTTGTTTGTTAGGCTGTAAGTGCGTATGCGCGCTTACAGCCCAGCGTGTACGCAGGCCTCGTCGCTGTAAGGGCCTATTTGCGCTTACAACGTTCCTGATCGTTCTTGCGCAAGGGCCACTGGCCTGTAAGTGCATATGTGCACTTACAGCCCAGCGAGCTCGCGGGCTTCGTCGCTGTAAGAGCCTATGTGCTCTTATAACGCCAGCGAGCTAACTCGCCATCAACAGCGTACTCGCGATCAGCTCTCTATATCGTGCGGAGGAAGCCGATCGCTAGACTCGCGATACGCTCATGACCGGCTTCGTTCGGGTGCAAGCCGTCGGATGTAAAGTGAGGCAGCGTGACTGCGTTGAAACCGCTGACCGCATAGAGGTCAAGAACCGGAAGCGCGTAACGCTCGCCGATCGCTCTAACCGCCTGCACGTAATCGAGCAGCAGATGTCCGCATTCATTCGGCATCCGCGTATCGTAGCCGTCTTTGTCCCGCTGCAGCGGTGTCCAAAGGTTCACCCTGCACGATGGATCACGTGACAATATCCCTTCAATAAGCGCACAATAAGCGCCGATAAACGTAAGATCATCGTAATCATTGCTGGTGTTCGGAAGAAGCGTGCCGAGCGGCATACTCAAACGGTAGTCGTTCACGCCAGCGAATACAGTAATGCAATCGTAGCTATCAACCAGTCTGCGGCCAACGTTCACCGTCGCCCCTTCGTTCCGGTCGCTTCCCGCCGTCATCGGACATCCGCCTCGACCGTAGTTGCTCACCCTCCCGAAGCCAAGCGCCTCGGCTACAATCGGCTGATAGCCGTTCGCCTCCGTAATGCTATCGCCAAGTGTCGCCCAACTCTTGCCCATCCACCTATTCATCAGCCGCAATCCTTCCTTGCAATTATCCTAAATGTACGTTCGCTTCAAGCAGCTTCGCCTGAAGCTCTTTCACGTCCAGCTCATGCGGAGCGATGCCTTGTGCTGCCGCCATGCCGGCTGCCGTACCCGCCGCTTGTCCCGTCGCCATGCAGCTCGGCGTCAACCGTGTCGTTGCCAATGCTTCATGCGTCGTCGATATACAGCGGCCGGCGCTCAGCAAATTATCGATCCGCTGAGGTAACAGGCAGCGATAAGGGATATCGTAAGCGCCGTCGCCCTTCACCCAAGCGGCGGTTACCCCTTTGCCCGACGGATCGTGAATATCGATCGGGTAACCGCTGCGGGCAATGACATCGTCGAATCGCCGACCTTCCACCACATCGTCCACCTGCAGCACATACCTGCCGTCAATGCGGCGTGTCTCACGAATGCCGATCTGCGCGCCAACTTGCGAAATTGAAGCTTTCTCAAAGCCCGGCAGCTTGCGCGTCATGAAGTCGGCAACCATCATGACCTGTTTGCGGCCCAGTTCCTCTGCCTCCGTAAGCTCCTCCACATTCGTCCCATCCAGCCCTTGGACACGCGTCGTATTCACGAGCACCTCGTCATCATTCGGTCCGGTGAAGAACAGCACCTGATCGCGATTGATCGGCAGATCCGCTTCCTTCCAGTGCTTGAAGAAGCCCATAACACCGGATAACGGCAAGTCCGCCAGCTCGCTGAACGGCGTCTTATGATAGAACTCCTCCGGATGATCGAGCATGTACTGCTTCACTCGGCCAAGGTCAACGCCGCGCATCCGGAACTTCATCGTCATCGGCTGCGTCTTCCGGTCGCCGTCGCGTCCTTGCAAGCAAGGAGCGCCGGACAAGTAAGCGAGATCCRCATCGCCTGTCGTATCGACAAATATGCGTCCTCGCACGTCAATTCGACCTGATTTCGAAGTCAGCTGCACGGAGCGAATGCGGTCTCCGTCCATCTCTACCGAATCGACGAAGCTGTGCAAGATCAGCTTCACGCCCGCTTCCCTCAACATTTCCACTGCCAACAGCTTATACACCTCAGGATGATACGGCGTAATCGTATGMACGAACCCGACCGTATCCCTTACATGTCCTGGCGATGCGTTCATCGCACCCAGCCTATCGATGATTTCCTGCGCAATGCCGTAAATCACCTGCTTGCCGTCCACCGTATGATACGTCATCCAAGGGTAGACAAGCGCAGCTGTCGACATGCCGCCGATAAATCCATAACGCTCTATCAATATCGTTGATGCCCCCGTTCGTCCTGCCGCGATCGCCGCATTCACCCCAGCCGGACCGCCTCCGACGACGACAACATCAGCTTCCAATACCTTAGTCATTGCATTTCCCCCTTATTTTAAGCCCGTTGTAGCTACGCCTTCGATGAATTTTTTTTGCGCGAAGAAGAAGACCATAAGCAGCGGGAGCGTCGCCATAACCGATGCCGCCATCAGCAAATGCCAAGCCGTTCCCGCCGTATCGGTGAACAGCTTCATTGCAATCGGCAGCGTGAACAGCTCCGACGAGCTGATATAGATAAGCGGATCGAGAAAGTCTTCCCAGCTGTTCAAGAACGTGAAGATCGACAAAGTTGCGAATGCTGGCGCAGCTAAGGGGACCATAATGCGCCAAAATGTCTGCCATGGCGTGCATCCGTCAATATCCGCAGCCTCGTCGAGCTCCTTCGGAATCGTAATGTAGAACTGCCTCAGCAAGAACACGCCGAAAATACCTCCCGCCCCTAGAATAGGCGGTACGATTAGCGGAAAATGATTGTCGACCAAGCCAAGTTTCGTGAACCAAATGAAGTTCGGTATGATCGTTACTTCGTTCGGAATCATCATTCCGCTAAGCAAGATCAAGAACAGCACACCCTTCAGCGGAAAAGACAGCTTCGCGAACGCATATCCTGCAAGCGCGGCCACGATACAAGTGCCGACCGTTACGAGAACGGCGATGTACAAGCTGTTCCAGTACTGAGCCAGGAACAGCGGCTGCGTCTTGAACACCTGAAGGTAATTGTCCCAAACGATCGGGCTGGGCAGCCATTGCGGCGGAAACTCGAATACTTTCGTTTCGTGCTTGAGCGAGGTCGTCACCATCCACAGAAACGGGGTGATGATAACGGCTGTAACGAGCAGGAGCAGCATATAGCGCACTGCCGAAGACAAATAACGCAGCGTCCTATTGTTCATGATGCACCCACCTTTTGCGGAAATTCCATTGTACGATCGTCAGAATCAACACGAGGAAGAACAGAATGAACGCCACCGCCGAAGCATAGCCGAGATCGAACGTTTTGAAAGCCAATTGATAAATGTAATAAACAAGGACGTGAGTGCTGTCTCCCGGTCCCCCGTCCGTCATGACGACGATCTGCGAGAACACCTTGAGCGAGCCGATCAACGTAATAATCAACGTTAGGAAAAGCGACGGCGATATCATCGGCAGCGTTACGTTCGTAAACTGCTTCCACTTCGAGGCTCCGTCAATCGTGGCTGCTTCGTAATACATCTTCGGCACATCCTGAAGCGCCGCTAGGAAAATAACCATGTTCATGCCGACTTTCTTCAGCACGCTTACGATGATGACGACTGGCATTACGAGTGCGGTGTCATACAGCCACGCCGGGCCTTGTATCCCGAAGTAGCTTAACAATTGATTAAGCAAGCCCGCATCCGTTGCAAAAACATACTTCCATACGATCGCCCATACGATAATCGACGTCACGACCGGCGTGAAGATCGCCGTACGGAATATCCCCGCTCCAGGGAGTCTCTTATTGAGCAGCAGCGCCAGCATTAGCGCCAAAATCAAGTTCAGCGGTATTAGTCCAGCCGAGAAATACAGCGTATTGCGAACCGTTGTCCAGAACATATCGTCCTCTGTCAGGACATGGACGTAATTGTCCGCGCCTACGAATGAAGACGGATGCAATAGCGAATAGTCGGTAAAGCTCAGCCCGAAAGCTGCGATGATCGGACCTGCCATGAAGATAAAAAATCCGAGCATCATCGGCGCTATAAATAAATAACCGTAAATGGCGTTTCTTCGCTTTAGTCTGTTTTTGCGAGGGCGGGGCTTCTTAAGCCCCGCCCCGCTCTCTATCACAGCAGCGTTAACGATCTTCATGCTGCGCTCACTCCTTCGCTGCTACTCGCCTAAGATCGGCGTCAAATCCTGCTCCATTTTGCCAAGCATCTCTTGAATGGTTCCAGTCTGCGTATAGATAGCATCGAAGTTCAGCTTCATCTTCTCGTCAATCTTCTGGAAGTTTTGGAAGCTCTGTCTGACCTTCGCATTGCCAATCTGCTCCAGCACCGCTTCCTTCACGCTTTCAGGGGACGGGCCTTGCGCCAGAAAGGCGTCGGATTCGAGCACGCTCTTGCGGCTAGGCACGAAGAACTGTGAGGTTACGGCCATATTATCCGAATTAGTCAGGAACTTAACGAATTCTTTCGCTTCCTCTACATGATCGTTGTCCTTCGTTACGAAGTAAGCGGCGTAGCCCAGTGTCGTCCCTTGTCCGCCTTGGCCTTTCGGCATTGGGGCGATATCCCACTCGAAGTCCGTAACAGCCTTCGCTTTGCCCATGTAGCTGAACAGGTCTTGCTGCATTGCCAGCTTACCCGATTCGAATGTCGTCTGATCGCCTGGCTTTGGATGAATCTTCGAAACGAACATCGCATCGCTGAAATATTGCAGCGCCGCTTCGCCTTCCGCCGTATTAAGCGTGAAGCTCTTGCCGTCAGGACTGAAGAAATCTGCTCCGTATGCCCAGACCAACGTTTGAAGCGATTCAATCCAGCTTGTGTTCCATCCGCCCGGACGGATCAGGTTCATGCCGTAAATGCCTTTGTCCGGCTGCGTCAGCGCAGTAGCCGCCTTCGTCATTTCCTCGTACGTCCAGTTGCCCTCTTCATACAGCTGACGCGGCGTTTTCAGACCTTTTTCCTCAAATAGCGTCTTATTGTAGTAGATCATGTTCGTCGGTGTGGAGAACGGAATGCCGTACAGCTTGTCGCCGTCGGTGACCAGATCCAGCGTAGCAGGAATGAGGTCGTCCGCTTTGTAGCTCTCGTCACTCTTGATGGATGAAATATCTTCAAGCTGTCCTGCGTTCATGAATTGCGGTATTGCTCTCTCCATCAGCCATACCACGTCGGGAGCAGTCTTCGACGCCATCATGATCGACAGCTTCTGTTGGTAGTCGGCCGCCGGAATCGTCATGATTTCCACGCTCACGTTCGGGTGGTCCTCGCGGTACTTTTCAATCAACGTTTCATACATCGCCTTGTGCGTATCATTGCCCCAAATGCTGAATGTCAGCTTAACCGGCTTGCCGTCCGAACCGCCCGCGGCCTCTTTTCCTCCGTTGTTCGACTTTGAAGAGCAGGCTGCTGTCAAGCAAGCGACAAGCAGGATCACGCATAGTATTAGGAAGCTTTTTCTCATCTTATATATCCCCTCTCACTTTGTGATAAGCGCTTACAAAATCGATTATAATAAAAAATTCGCGCCGCAATAACGACACGAATTCCATAAATGGTCTAATATCGTAAGGTCTTTATCATTGCTCTCTGTACTCCGTCGGCGTACAGCCGATATGCTGCTTGAAGAGCGATGCAAAATATTTATGATTGGCGAAGCCGCATAACGGAGCAATCTCGGAAATCTTAAGCGTCGTCTCCTTCAGCAGCTTCTTCGCTTTCTCCAGCCTTCGCTCCGTTACATAATCGGAAAGATTCTGCCCCGTCTCGCGCTTGAATATATCCGACAAATATTTCGGATGCAAGTACACCTGCTGCGACAGCAGCTGAAGCGACAGATCTTGGTCTAGCGACTGCTTCACGAACTCCTTCACCTTACGGATCATGAGCCTCTGCTTGTCGTCGCTAGTGTCATTCGGATCGTCCTCTCTCCCCGTTCCCGCACCGCTGCCGTTCTTCTCCTGTACACGCGCAATAACGCGAGCCAACTCGACACGATCAATCGGCTTGAGCAAATAATCGATCGCCCCGTACCGCATCGCTTCCCTCGCATAGACGAACTCGTCATGGCCGCTAATAACGATAATAGGCATCTCGCGATTCGTCTGCTTAAGCCGCTTCAGCAGCTCAAGACCATCCATCTCGCTCATCCGAATATCAGTAATCAGAAGATCAACTCGCTCCTGCGTCTGAAGCCATTCGATCGCCTCGAGTCCGTTGCTTGCTTCCGTCAGCCTAAGACCATTCGTTATGACGTCCTCTATCGCTTTGCGCAGTCCTTGCCTTATCTTGATCTCGTCCTCAACGAGCAATACGTTCATCCTTTATTCCTCCCACTGAAAAGGCAATCTTATGCAAAATACAGTTCCCGTCTCGCCAGAAGTCGATTCGATATAAAGGCCGTAAGGCTCGCCATACAGGATCAGCAAACGCTGATGTATGTTGCGCAGCGCATAGCCCTTCGACTTCGTGCGGTTATCCTTCAGTCTGTCCCGATCCCTGTCCTTGTCCGACGCGGCATCGGCAGCTCCCTCGTTCCGCAGCGTCATTCTGCGCTCAATCATATCCCGCCGATCTGCCGGTATGCCTACGCCGTTGTCCTGTACGTAAATGTACAGATCCTGTCCCTCTACCTTGGTCGAGATCGTCAGCTTAAGCGTGTCTGTACTAAGACCGTGCTCAATGGCATTCTCGACTAGCGGCTGCAGGATCAGCTTCGGAACAAGCGCATACTCATGTGAAAAATCGACAAGCAGCTCGCTCTCCAGCCGATCCTCCAGCCGGAACGCTTGAATGTTCAGATAGCTCTCAACGAAGGATAACTCATCCTTCAAATAGACAAGCCGTTCCTGCTTGTTCACCGTGTAGCGAAGCAGTTTGCCGAGACTCATGATCGTATCTGACAGTGCCTTGTTCTTGTCCTTATGCGCTGCCATACTAATTGATTCGAGCGTGTTGTACAAGAAGTGAGGATTGATCTGGCTTTGGAGCGCGTTCAGCTCCGATTCCTTCTCCCGCAGGCGAAGCTCGTACATGTCCTTAATCATCGCATCAATCTGTGACACCATGTTGTTGAACCCTTCGGTCAGCAAGCCGATCTCGTCATTCGAGAACACATCGGCCTTCTCATGGAACTCGCCGTTCTGAACGCGCCTCATCTTCTTCTGCAAGTGACGGATCGGATTCACCAGTCTGCTAGAAGTGAAGACGGCAGCCGCATAGGCCATCAACAACGAGCCCAGCGATATCCATAACGTGAAGCTCGTCAACTGCTTAGCTGCGAACAGCACGTCGTCTCGCGGAATGATGCCGACGATATTCAGACCGCCGTAATTCGTCGTTCGGCTCGACACGAGCACATTCTCTTCCTTCGCTTTGTCGACTATATCGTAATAACCGTAGCCCAGCGCATCCTCGAACGGATAGATTCGCTCCAAATCTTCATTGAAGACGTAAAGCTCGCTGTTTTTTGTCACTTTGACCGACGTCAGTATTTTTTGAAACCCTTCGCTCGTCAAGTCGACCTTCACATAACCAAGCTCATGGTTCGTCACCGGGTCCTTTATCAACCTAGCTAGCGACAGCACCTGCTTCGGATTGTCCAAGTAATAGCTGCCCGCCGACGGCGCTATGACCGTCAGTCCGCCATCTTTCCGCTGCGCCTGCCGCATCCAGGGATTCTCATCCGGCTTCCAGCTCTTGCGAACCGTTTCCTGCAGATTGCTGAACAAGCTGCCGTCCAGTGCGAATATGAACATGCCTTCCATCTCTGTCTGTTCGATAATGCCTGATGCGATGAGCTTATTCATCCGCGATATTTCATCGACCTTCAAATAGTTGTCCTCTTTGCGCGGACCGTTATGGTTCTGAAGAATCTGCAGCACGTTCGGATCGTAATATAACGATATCGTTATACGCTCCATCTCTTTCATGTACCGTTCCAGATTAATCGATACTTGTTCCGCAATCTGATCCGAATACGCCTCGGCATCCCGCTGGCTGTTCTCTGAATATTTTTTGTACGTAAGCACTCCGCTAATTAGAAATGGAAGCGTAATCATTATGCAAAACATAAATATGAATTTGGTCCGCAGCGATACGAATAACGGCTTCGGCATTCTCAAGGCCGTCTCCCCCTGTATGATGTCGTTTATGATAATGAAGAACAGCTATATCATACACTAAGCGTACAAGGCTGTCGCCGTCTTCTTCCGGCAAAATAATAAGAGCGCAAGCAGGGGAAGATCCATTCTTCTCTCACTTACGCTCTACTATGGTCATCCTGCTTACTTCTTCAAAGCTTCGGCAATCGCGGCTGTTCCGTTGGTGCGGCTGATTGGGCCATAACCGAATGCCAGCTCGCCGTCGATCGCGTACACTTGGTTCGACTGAACAGCTTTCAGCTTCTTCCATACTTCGCTCTGCTCCCACTCGTCGGAGAGTGCGGCCATCGACTTATCGTTGTAATTGAAGTAGCCGAGGAAAATATGGTCCGGGTTGATCGCGGCTAGTCCTTCCAGCGTCAGCTCTACGCCGTCGCCTTCCGCTTCCTTCGGCGGCGTCAAGCCAAGCGGCGCATAGTAATCGCCGGCATATGCCGTGCCCTGCAGCCAGATGTTCTTATCACGCACTTGCAGATACGCAACCGTACCTTCCACGCCGTCTAGCTGCTGCTTCGCTTGCTCGACTTGAGCCGAAGCTTCATCAATCTTAGCTTTTGCGTTGTCTTCAAGTCCGAGCACAGCGCCCAACTGCGTCATAACGCCCTGCCAATCCGTCCATACATTGGTCTGCTCTTCATCGATAAAGACGGTCGGAGCGATCTGTTTCAGTTGATCGGCAATATCTTTATTCGTCGCGCTGCCAGCTAGAATGACATCGGGAGCATACTGCAGCAACGCTTCCAGATTCACCTGCGTATTCTCTCCTACGACAGAAACATCATCGTATTGCGCGACATACGGTTTGTACACTTCCGTTCCGAGGAACGACTGCTTCTCGGTGAAAGACAGCGTAATCGCGATCGAATCGAGATCGAAGTTCATGAGCTCCTGCGTTAAGCCCCAATGAACGAGCGCGACTATCTTCGGCTGCGCTTCGATCGTCACTTTCTCGCCGCCTGCGCTATCCACTTCTCTTGGATAAGAAGCCTGCTCGGTAGTGCCCGTTCCTTCATTCGATGGGCTGTTGGTCGCTTCGCTTGGCGCATTCGTTGCATTGCCGCCCTTATTGCCGGTGTTGCCCGCATTGTTCGAGCACGCGCCGACAACCAGCGCCACTAATAAAATGATGCACGCTGTCAGCAGCGGCATATTACGTTTCTTCATTTCAATCTCCCTTTCGATATCGCCCTTACATTGATAGCGATTCTCATTATCATCGTTAATGATAACATTCCAGGATCGCTTTTCAAATAGATTATTTCCCGAACCTAGGATGGATTATTTCTGCTCTGTTGCCGCTTCACGTCCGTTGGTGACAGCTGGTAATGTTTCTTGAACAATCGGCTGAAGTAATAAGCATCGGCATAACCCACGCTTCTCGCAATGTCGCGCACGGAGAACGGCTCGTTCATCAGGAGCTCATGAGCAACGCTCATCCGGTATTTTATTAAATAATCAATCGGGCCAATGCCCGTGTATTTGCGAAATAGATACGAAAAGTACTTAGCCTTGAGCCCTTGCTGGCCCGCTAAACTCTCCAACGTGATCGGCTCCATATAATGCTGACGGATATAATCGATCGTTCCCTCCATCATCGACTGGCTGTCGCTGTTTTGCTGATACCGTTCGAATAGAAGCGCTTTGTTGACCAAGCGATAGAAGAGCGTCTTTTTCTCCAGCAGCTCGATATTGCCAAGACCTGTAGATAGCTTCCGCAGTTGTTCCATCATCTGCAGCAGCGCTACATCCATCTCGATATGCAGCACGTTCACCTCGGACATCACTGAAAGGACAGCCTGTCCAGCAATAGCCGGCATGTAATGAATAAGAAAATATTCGAATTCCTGCGAATGCACAATAATCTCCATATGCCGATTGTACCCGCCGAGGAAGGCCCTGCCTGGTTGCAGCATATAGCTGATTCCGTCATAGATGAACTCGGCGTCGCCGCGAAGCGCGACAAGCAGCGCGCATTTCTTGGTAGGCTCGTACTTATGGCCCGCATGGTGACCTTCCCCTAGTACCGTCCGATACACGCCGAACAAATCAATTGGCGTCTGCACGAAATAAGCAGCCAGATCTTCGTATTTGCTGTCCATACAAGCGCCCCTCCCGCATCATGAATATTAGATTCATTTTACTGTAGAATGAGGACTGACTCAACGGCGCTAGCGACTCTTTATACGGAAAAAAAAGCCCGTCATGACTCATCGTCATAACGGACCTTCGTTCGAAGCTTTATTTTGCGAAGCTATGGTGCCCGATCGTTACGATAACGTCGAGGCTGGACCAGAACTCGCCTTTGGATACCTTCGGGTTAAAGAAGTAGACCGCATCCTCAATGTTGTTCTTCCCGTTCAAAGCATCCTTCGCGGCACGCAAGGAGCTTGCATTCGGCTTGCTCTTATCAAGCAGGCCATTATGTGCCGGCGGGAATTGCTTTCCGGAATAGATAACGCCCTTGATCGTGTCCGGGAAACGGCTGTCCTTGACACGGTTCAAAATAATGTTGGCGATACCAAGCTGTCCCCCATAAGGCTCATACCCCGCCTCAACCATCGTAATCTTAGCAAGCAGCATCAAGTCTGCTTCTGTATACGGCTTAGCAGGCGTATCCAGAATCGAAGGCACGACCACCTTCAGCTTCGTTCCCACCTTAAGTTCGGCTTTGGCATCAATTCCATTGCGCTTCAACAGCTCCGCATTCGTGCTGCCGATTTCCTTGCTAATCTCATCAATTCCGTATTCTTCCGTCGTAACAGCCGGCTGAACCGTTACCAAGTCTAGAATGGCATCCTCTGCATTCCAGTTTACCTTAGCATGCATCAGCTCGGCAGCATGGCGGAGCGGAACATAGATTCTGCCTTCCGTCATGAACGGAGCAGCATCCATCATATAGCGGCCGCCGTTGAAATAAACGACGGGAACGCCTATTCCGAATACGATTTTGTCCTTCAATACTGTATGTATCGTTGCTTCCTCGTTGTCTTTGTCCCAGCTTACGCTTGCTCCGAGCAAGTCAGCTATACGGGATACAGGAACATAAAGTCTTCCATCCTGTGTTCGAACCGGATCGGTCATCTTCATAATCTCGCCATCCAGCTTAATCGTTACGCCTTCCGCAACCGCGCCATCTTGCGCGGATACAACGGACAGCGGACCGATACAGAGCAACAGCATCGTCAACACCATGACGAGCGTCAGCCTGTTTGTCGGCTTTCCTTCTCTGACCATGAGTACCTCCTGCATAATAAGATTTAGGTCGTGTTCCGACTTACGTCTACTCGCAAGATTATAACACGCTTACATGGCCCGTAGGATTAGGGTTTTCACAGAATTGGGGCATTTGGCTACTTTTTCTTGCCCTTTTCAGCTGCTTTTTGTTCGTTTTCTGCGACTCGATAAGCAACCATTCTACGAATTAAATYGTAGGGCAACGGCTTGCCAAGCGGGAATTGAATTGCCCCTTTAGACACCTTGTAAGCCGACAATTCCTCTAGAAACGGCGGTATTCCGCTTGAAGTCGGGTAGAAGCCGATATGTTTTTTGTACGCTGCAAAAAAGACCAAACTCCCGTAATGCTTGAAAGCCGGCATCTGATAGCCGATCGTTTCGGCAGCCTCCGGCGCGGCTTCCTTTATGACGCTTCTTAATTGCTGAAGAACGGCCTGCACCTCAGGCGTGAACATGGCCATGTATTCGTCGATCGTTTCGTATGCCGCTTTGTTAGCGTCCATAGCCTAGCTGCTCCTCTCTTGATTCTATATTTGTTTTCACAATAGCGATAAGTCGTTTCACTTCAGCCCAATCGGCCGCGCGATAGACGGAATCATGGGCTACGGATAAATTATAAGGCTGATTATACAAAATAACAGGTCTGCCTGCTTCAGCGAACTGTGTCACATAATGAGGTCCATCATCAATCAATACATCAACATGCGTGTCTATGCAGTGCTGCAGCTTGTCCTCCGTCAGAGTAAGCTTATGATAAGGAATGTCATAATGCTCCAACCATCGGGCCGTGACATCCATGAAGTGCAAAGGACGAGCCGTAATGACAGAGATGCGATGCGACTGGAACAGCTCGCGCAATATTTCCGCCGCCATTGGCAATGGAGACGAGTTCCAGTGGATGTCATGCCCGTATTGATAATAGACGGCATCGCGTTTCGCCTCATCCCAGCCGTACATTCGGTACAAGTAGAAATCATTTACGTCTTCAGCCGTTAACGATAAACCAGATGCTTGATTATAGTAATGCAAATGAGAAGAGGTAGCATCAAGGACAGTGTTGTCCAGATCGATTCCGATATGCAAAAGCCGTCAACTCCTTAAGGGATTTGAGCAATTAGATACGATCCATTATAGCCATAATGAGGTAAAAGTTAAATTGGAAACAGGCTTTGTATCCCGTTATGAAAAGAAAAGGCGGTACAAGGTTATGACCTCGTACCACCTTATTATGCTGCTTCTCTGCCGGACGCTTCTACTTCGCGCCAGCCTTCAGCAATATAGCTTCGATCTCCGTGAAGCCCATCTTCTGAGCATGCTTCAACGGAGAAACGCCGCTGCCGTCTGGAATATTCACGTCTGCCCCGTGCTCGATGAGCAATTGAATCGTCTGCTGCTGTCTTGCATTGCCGTCGTTCAAGATGATCGCTTCCAATAGTGCCGTCCACCCAAGGTTATTGACGTGGTTCACTTCTACCTTCGTTTGCGTCAGAAGCTCCTTGACCACATCCACATATCCGTGCTCGGAGGCGGGGATAAGCGCCGTTCCACCGAATCGATTCGTGATGGAGGGATCGGCTCCCGCCGCAATCGTCAGCTTCAATATATCCAAATACCCTTCTGCTCCCGCATACAGAAATGGACTATTCCGCATATGATCCAGCAGGTTCACGTCCGCTCCCGCTTCAATAAGAGCTTTGGCCGAAGCTAGATCATTATTATAGGTTGCGATCATCGCTGCTGTTCTTCCGCTTGCATCTTGAACGTCTAGATTAGCGCCCTCCAGAATCAGTTTCTCGATCGTTAGCGAATCTCTGCGCTCCGCTGCTTGGATCAGCCTGTCTTCTACTGACATCGATGCACTCTCCTTTTTTTCCGGCGTCTTCTCTTCTTGTACGGCGCAGCTTTGAATGACGAGCATTCCGCTTAAGGTTATGGCAATGATCAGCCATTTTGTCATAAAGCCCTCCCTTACTTGAGCGTCACGGTTACGGAGGAAGCTGCCGCAGTTGCCCAGTCGCCGACAGGCGTTACTGCATAAGTCGTTCCGGCAATCAATTTGCCGTTATTCGTTACATCGAAGACGCCCGTTGCGCCCTTGCGGCTCGAATATTTGTAACTTGCCGTTAACACGTCGCCATTCGGTGCTGTCAACGTTATGCTGCGTCCGGAGAACAGTTCGTCTCCCGGGTCTTGCGTCAGGGTCACTTCAATCGACGTTTCGCTAATCGCTTGCGCCCCAGCCACTTGCAGCGAGTCGAACGATTTCGCAACGAACGAAGCGCTAGCGATATTCGCCCAGTCGGAGGACACTGTGTATTTAACCCCTGGAGTCAGAGTTAGACCGTCAGGCAAGCGGAACTTCGGCTCTTGCTTCCCGTCCGTTGATTGCGTGAACGGAACGTACTTCGCGACGATCGGTTCACCGCCCTCAGGTGTAATAATGACTTGCCTAGCTTGCATGGACGAAATAATTTGATACGTTTGGCCGTTCGCTTGCTCGCGATCGTTCAGAACGAAAGCATTCGCTCCGCGGCCGCCGCTGTATGCGGAAATAATGTAGCCATAGTCGATTACGCCGCTAGCTTTCAGCGATGCCAGCTCGAATGTATCGTTTGTCACTTGGCTCGCCGTCGTCATATTCAATTTCGTGCCGCTGCCCGTGAAGGAGCCTGCCGCTGTGCCTTTATAAGCCAGGTTGTACGTTTCTCCCGCCTTTTGGACGGAGGTCGGCACAATATAGGTTGCGATCGAGCCTGTTTTCAATCGTGGCATATTCGTCAAAGTCAGACCGCCGCTGAAAACAAAATCCGTCTGCGCTTTGGCGAACACTTCATCCGCAGCTGTAAGCGGCTTATCGAATGTAACAATCAAGGTGATGGCATTCAGCGATCTAACGCTCGTAAGCTTGGCCTGTTCGGAAGGAATCGCTTTGCGAGCGGTTTGCAGCAAATATGCTGTTTCGCCACGCGTTGCGATGCTGCTCTCCGCGTAGAAGGCGCTCATCCAGTGCTGGACGGATTTGATATCCCGCTGCAGCGCTTTGGATACGACTTGCGACAGCTCGGCATCCGATACTTTTCCTTGCGGGTTGAATGCTCCGTCTTGGACTTGCATAATGCCTAGTCCGACAAGCTTCGTTGCGTAAGGCGCATACCATGCGTTCGGATTCACATCCGTAAGCTCTGTTGTCACGGTTGCCGCCTTGTTCTCCAAGTCGAACACTTTGTACACCAGCGTAGCCAATTCGGCACGGCTAATTTGTCTATATTCACCCAACGAACGGTCTACATACCCGTTCATAATGCCGAGTTTATTCAATTCCTTGACCGCTGCTTCAATCTGCTGATTGGTAAGCTGCGCAATCGAAGCTGCAATATTTGCGACGTTCGTGGCTGCATGTGCTTGTTGCGCAACGACTGGCATTGCTGCTGTACCTAGAGCAGTAACGGTTAAGATTGTTGCGATTTTTTTGGCGATAGGATTCATGTTCATCATTTATTTCACTCCTCTATGGGTTGTTGTTACCTGTAGCTCTAGCATAGAGGATAGAAAGAAACTCCCGAGGGCAAATTGATTAACAAAATATAAACTGCGTCTAATTTTTATCGAAACTCACACGGTGAAGCGATAGCCTGCTCCCCACACCGTCTCGATATATTCCGGATTCGACGGCTCGGCCTCAAGCTTCCCGCGAAGCTTGCGGATATGCACCGTAACCGTCGCGATATCGCCGCTGGAATCCATGCCCCAGATCCGCTCGAACAGCTCTGTTTTGCTGAACACGCGGTTCGGATGGCTCGCCAGAAATACGAGCAGGTCGAATTCCTTCGTCGTAATCGCGACCTCTTCGCCTCTAGCGAACACGCGGCGCGACGCTTTGTCGATTTGCAGCCCTCGAATATGGATTTCGTCCTGCTCTGCAGGCTTATGCTTGCCAAGCAGCCGCTCGTAACGCGTCAGATGGGCCTTCGCTCTTGCGACCAATTCGCTTGGACTGAACGGCTTCGTAATAAAGTCGTCGACGCCTAGATTGAACGTGCGGATCTTGTCGATCTCCTCCTTCTTCGCGGACACGACGAGAATCGGCACTTCCTTCACCTCGCGGATGCGCCGGCATAGCTCGAACCCGTCCAGTCCCGGCAGCATCAAATCGACGATGATAAGGCTGTAGTCCTCCCCAAGCGCAAGCTTCAGCCCCTCATCGCCGGTGTGGCACAGATCGACACTGAAGCCGTTGAGTTCAAAATAGTCCCGTTCCAGCTGAGCAATCGTCGCCTCGTCTTCAATAATTAGAATTTTCGTCATTGCTTATGTTCGCCTCCTCGTTGGTCAGCCGTTTCAGCTTAATATAAATCGTCGTTCCGGCTCCGAGCTCGCTTGTCGCATGGATGAATCCGCCATGCTCATCGATAATTTGGCGGGCGATCGCCAGCCCAAGCCCGCTGCCGCCGGTCGAGGAATTGCGGGATTGCTCCGCGCGATAGAATCGGTCGAATATATGCGGCAGCGCCTCCTCCGATATGCCCCTGCCGTTATCCTTGAAAGCCATCGTGATCCATTCGGAATCGGCCAGCAGCGTAATGCTGAACCGTCTCGGCTCGTTAGACATATATTTGAGCGCATTATCCACAATGTTAACAACTGTTCGCTTTAATTTATCCAAATCCACAGAAGCGATAAGCGAGCCGGAAGTTTGGTTGTCCCACTCGAAGGAAACCCCTTTGTCCTCCAAATCGTACCGAAGCTCATCGATACTGTCCTCTAGGAAGTCGACCATATCCACCGCTTTGAACAAAAATGGTTCTTGATTCAAGTCTAGCTTAGAGTACAGGAACAGCTCATCGACCAGCTTATCCATGCTGACGGCTTTCGAGTGAATGATGTTGACGTACGTCTCCATTTTCTCGGGCGTATTGGCTACGCCGTCTCGAATGCCCTCGATATATCCTTTAATATTCGTAATCGGCGTGCGAAGGTCATGCGAGATGTTGGAGATAAGCTCCTTACGATTCTCTTCATCTTGCCTGCGCAGCTCATTGGACTGGTGCAGTTGCTTCCGCATGCTCTCGAACGCATCGTTTAATTGACCGACCTCGTCATTGGAACTGAGCTCGAGCTTGAACGAGAGATTGCCTGCCTTAATTTGTTCGGCGGAATTCCTTAGCTGATTAAGCGGCTTGATGAAGCTGCGGGTTATCCAGCGGTACAGCAGCAGGTTTGCTATAATAAGGACCCCGATTAGCAAGAGCGACATGACAGGAAGCAGCTTGCGAGTCAGCTCGGCGAACGGACTTCGCTCCCGAATGACGAATACGCTTCCCCGGTCTCCGTCCGAATATTGAAAATCGAATTTCGCATACGCGTAAAATCGTTCACTGATGTTAAAGGTGCTTCGTATTTGATTGTTGCTCAGATCATAGGGCGGCAGCGCCTGCTTGAGCTCCGGCTGATTGAACGTCAGCGATTCGAAGATTTGACTGCTCTCGCGCCTCACATAGAGCCCCGACTTCTCGGCTCTCAGCTTCATGTCGTATTCACGCAGCAGTTCCTTGTTTTGGAGCTCGTCGGGATCATTTTTGGCCAAATACTTCAACTCTTGGAAGATCGACTCTCCCTGCTCCGTCAACGGATTGATCTGATAATGCACTTTATAAATATCGCGGAAGCTCTGAAGATCCCCCGTCGCCGCAATCGTGTAGAGGCTCGCGGTGAGCAGGATGAACAGCAGGCTTATGACCAGCATGCCCGTGAAGGACAGCAGCATTTTAATTCGAATCGACATGTTATCACCTTCTAATGATCGCTATTGGATTAGTTAGTGCACATGTTAACACAAGATCGAAGCAAATGCCCATAGGTAAAATAAATGCTAACGATTGTTGCCAATAGCATAGTAAAAGAAAAAAGCTGAAGGGGGTTTACCTCCTTCAGCTTTTTTCGTGTTCAAATTATGATTTATGTTCACCTACAATGTCCCGAACGAATCTCTCCAGCGCTGACTTATCGGTAATATTGCGGTTACATGCCTCGCTGTTCACGCATAAATAGTTGCCGATTGCCTTATAATAGTCTGCTGAAGCGTTAGCCGGTTTTGACTTCGTTAAGGCCGTGAATAATGCGACTTCCTCATGCCGGTTGCACACGAAGCATACACTCTTCTTATTCGTAGGCGTAAATCTGCCCTCGACTCCAACAAGCTTATCGCCTAGCTCATACACCAAATACATCCGGCTAGAAGCAATGTCCGTCCAGCCAAGATACGTGAACTTGCGTAGATCAATAGCTGCCAGATCGGGAGTCTTCAGCTTCTTCACCTTCGGGAACAGCTTCTTCACCTGCTGATCCGTTGCTTGCACGAAGCTCTCTACATATGGCTCAAGCTCCTGCAAATAGGCCTGAAATTGCTCCGTTCTCTGCATTGCCGATACGCTATCAAGCATTTGCTTTTGTTGCTCTGTTGCCTGCGGAAACGCCTCGCTTATTTTCATTAGCGTGCTTTGTCGGACCGCTTCGATTACCTTCCGGTCGGCAACCGTATTGCAGGCATGCTGAAGCTGGCCTACCAGCTTCTTAATCAAGTTATATTGATGGTTTCTAATAAATGGTGTTGTCATTGCTTCTCAGCCCCTTATTATTCATGAATGGCATATAAGGTGCAAAGCCCACTAATTAGAAACGATAACGATATAAGCTTTCACGGGCGATCTATTATCAATATCGAGTCACCCCATACAAAGTATCGCCCCTTCTATCAGGCTTTGCATGAGTCGCTACATTTACCGGCAAAGTGTTTTGCCATCTCTACCGACCTCCTCCGATGAATCATAATTCATTATAATACGACCTCCTTCCAGCTTCAACATGTGCCAAATTAGCGACGAAGAACAGCTAATTGTTGACGATGATAATCGTTATCAATATAATGGAAGAAGATACTTATCGCCTTTCAATCGGGATGTCCGATTATTATACATGGGAAGAGGAATTTACACATGAGCGAGCAACAGTTGGAGTTATTCGATGTTACGATTATTGGCGGCGGACCTGCCRGACTGTATACCGCTTTCTATAGCGGAATGCGCGATTTAAAGACAAAATTGATTGAAGCGCGCGAGGAGCTCGGCGGGAGAATTCTAATCTACCCGGAGAAAATGATCTGGGACGTGGGCGGCGTAACGCCAACGCTTGGTGAGAAGCTCATCGAGCAGCTCGTTCAGCAAGCCAAAACCTTCGACCCGACTATCGTGCTCGGACAGCATATTACCGCCTATGAGCGCCAAGAGGATGGTACGCTAATACTGACTTCAGCCACGGGAGAACGCCACTGGACGAAAACAGTCGTGCTGGCTATTGGATACGGCATCCTCCAGATGGCTAAGTTAGAGATCGAAGGCGCTGACCGCTACGAGGTAAGCAACCTTCATTATACGGTGCAGGAATTGGAGATTTTCCGAGGCAAGCGGGTGCTCATCTCCGGAGGAGGCGACTCCGCGGTAGACTGGGCGAATGCAATCGAGCCGATTGCCGCCAGCTTGACTGTCGTGCATCGCAGAGATAAATTCGGCGGTCATGAGCGCAACGTAAGGCAGATGAAGTCTTCATCCGCCAACGTACTTACTCCTTATGCCGTCGATTCCCTGCAAAGCTCCAACGGCAAAGACATTGATCAGGTTATTATCAGCCATGTAGAGACGGGTGAGAAGCAGCACCTCGATGTCGATGCGGTTATCGTCAACCACGGACTGCGGTACAATTTTGGCCCGATCAAAGAGTGGGGCCTCGATATGGGCGACTGGAACGTGAACGTATCGAGCCGCATGGAAACGAATATTCCAGGTATCTACGCAGCGGGCGACTTCGTCGATCATGACAGCAAGGTTCACTTGATCGCCGGCACATTTACCGACGCCGTTAACGCGCTCAATAGCGCCAAATTATACATCGACCCGCAGGCCGATAAAGTCGCTTACGTCTCCTCGCATAATGCGAAGTTCAAGGAGAAGAACCGCGAGCTTGGCGTTCTGGTTGAGGATGACGAGCATTAATTAATAATTATATAATAAAAAGCTTAGCTCCCTCGGAGCTAAGCTTTTTTTGTCCGATGCTCAATTGAGTGAACAAGCGCTGTTCTTGAAATAACGGGAATTTCCCCTGTTATTTTTTCGGAAATGACCTATTGATTTGGAATAACAGGGATTCCTCATGTTAATTTCGCCACAGTCACCAATTCGACCGAAATACAGAGTTATTAACAGKAGAAATTCCATCTAATCATGAAAATAGGCAAGTAGAGCCGTAATAACGGTACATTTTCCAGTTATTTTGTTCACACATTACTAACTTATACCGGGTTCATAGCGAGAAGCATCCCCAGTATGACCGATACGGATTCCGCGCGAGTCGATGGCGCTGCCGGAGCGAACTTGTTGCCAGGCGTGGCTTCCGCTTGGATCATGTTATGCTTCACAGCTGTGGCAACACTATCCTTCGCCCACTTCGGAATAGCCGCTTCGTCCGCGTAGCCAGTAGATGCGCCCGTGGACAGCGCCAGCTTCGAAGCGCGGACGACCATGGACACCATCTCCGTATGGGTGATGCCCGCGCCCGGACGGAAAGTGCCATCCGTATAACCGCTAATAATGCCTAACGCTACGGCCTTCTCTACATAAGGAAGCGCCCAAGCTGCGATCTTGTTTTTGTCTTTGAAGGTTAATGGCGCTCCCTCAACAGCGGGATTCAAAGCCTTAATTAACAGCGTAGCGAATTCAGCACGCGTAATGCCGCCATTCGGCTTGAAGCTGCCGTCTGTGTAGCCGCTGGCGAAACCAAGCTTCACTGCGGTAGCAATTTCATCTTCGGCCCAATGGCCCACCGTATCTTTAAACTTGCCAGAGCCAGCCGTAGGATCTTCAACCGTAACGGTGCAAATATCCTTGTATCCGCCAACGTCCGACTTGGCGATAATCTTGGCAATACCAGGGTTAACCGCTGTTACTTTGCCGGAGCTGTCCACCGTTGCGATATCCGGATTCGCGCTGCTCCACACGACCTTCTTGTTCACTGCGTTAGCAGGCAGAATGGTCGCCGTCAGCGTTTCGCTTTGCCCCTTCTGCAGCGTTATTGCGTTTTTGTTCAGGCTAATACGGTTCAGAACAATCTTGTCGATGTTTACGAGTTCCTTGCTCCATATTTCCGTAAATTTAGGGTCCAACTTAATAATCGGTGTATCCGGCTTAATGACAGGCGAAGTGACATCCGGTAAATCAATAATATCGATCGGCCCGAAGATATCGGGGTCTATGTTTATATTCAATCGAACCTTCGTCCGGACAAGCGTCGATATCCAACCAAGCGACTCCGCATCCGTTAACGTGTATTTGTCTACAACCGGTGTAACCGTATAAGCATAAATAATATCGTTTTTCTTCGCCGTTGCCTTATCCTCGTAAACAAGCGGCCCGATATAGTCTTCCGTATTGCTTACCACGAACGTCTTCGTCCMGTCTGGACCGTCGCGCTTGATCTCGTAATAAGATTCCATATTCGTATGATCCGTCCACGTAATTTTCACCGTGCCGTCATTGTTAGGTGTTGCGACCAAATCCGAAGGAGAACTTGGCTGCAGCACCTTGTAGGGACCAAGAATCCGTTCGTCATAGCTGTTGTCGCCTATAAAAGGTTTGAATAGAACGCCCAAACGAAGCCTTACCGACAAGTAAGCGGGATCAATCGGAATTTGAAAAATCGCTCCAGAGCCAGGCGCTCTGAACCAGGAAGGATTATTGTCCAAAGCAAAATCCACTCTTGGTATCTCCGTCGTCGTGAAATGACTGTCATCCGTATAAGAGAAACGATACGTCCGACCGGCAATCAGATAAGGAACGCTCAGCGGTTTTTGCCCTGCCCAAACATCCCCACCTTCATAAACGCTGTACGTGAGTATGCGAGCTATCGCGGACGCACTAGGAATCGGGCCTAACGTGGACGCGAATAGGATGATCGCGAACAGCGCTACCGCGATCTTTTGAAACCATTTCATTAAATGACCTCCTCAACTCAAGCGAATAGCTATCCATTTTCCTTCAAAATGTATGCTTGCTCGTGAGGAGTGATTCCGAAGATTAAGACGAAAGGGATGATATTGCGCATTCACGGCAATTCTCCGCTAACATCTGCGCCGTCCGCATTAGAAAAATACTCCTTCAACCCATCCACAATCGCCTGAGCCACTTGGTCTTGCCAAGCTTCGTCCAGCATTTGCGCTTCTTCCTGGGGATTGGTGAGGAACCCGAGCTCCATGAGAATAGAAGGACTCTCATTTCCATCAAGCACCTTCCAGCCTTCCTGCTTGACACCCCGATCGGGAAAGCCGGTTGCCTCGGCAAGCTTCCTATGAATGATGTTCGCCAGCGGAAAGCTGCTAGCCGCATCGTAATAGGTCTCCATCCCGGTGACGCCAGGGTCCTCATACGTATTGCCATGGATGGATAGGAAAGCATCGGTATTCAGCTCATTCGAATATAAAGTGCGATTCTCCAGCTCAATGAACGTATCGTCCGTGCGCGTCATGTACGGATTGTACAGCGGGTCCTCCTCAAGCAGCGCATACACCTTCTGAGCCAGTGACAACGTAAAATCTTTCTCCTCTTTTCCGCTTGCGCCGTTTGCCCCAGGGTCCTTCCCGCCGTGACCGGCATCAATTACGATTGTAAACCCAGGTAGCTCGGCTTCCGAAGGCGAAGAAGATCCGCCGGCATTCTCCAACTCATTCGAGACTCCAGATAGAGCTGAGTCGCCATTCGTATGCACAGGCGGCTCCTGGTCATAAGAAGGCCAAAGAATAATAGCCAAAGCGATAATACCCAGCAAAAGTATGAGAGCACGAAGCCGCGAACGACCTCGTTTCCTGCCAATCAAGCCTCTGTTCATATTTCCTATTTCCCTCGATTTAACTTGCATTCGCGTTCACATCCATTTGCGACATCGTATCTTTATAAGAGCGCTCCATTCTTGCTTTGAAAGCATCTGAAACCGACTTATTATCCTTGTAGCCTTCCGCAGGCAAAACCCTGTACGTGTATACGGAGCCGCCTTGCTCCTTATCCCGATACACCCATGTCGGAACATAATCGACCTTGCTAATGAACGTTTTGCCCGTCTCGAGGTTTTTGCTGATCTCGAAGCGAACAATGACGCCGTCCTCCGTGTACACATTATCGAGTGTCTCGGCCCGTTGATTGGATATGAAATTGCCCATTGAATAGATGACAAACGTTTGGTCCAGCCATTCCGATCTTTGAATGACATGCGGGTGGCTGCCAAGAATAATTCCAACGCCGGAGTCGGCCAGCATCTGAGCCAGCTCTTCCTGCCTGCCGGACGGCTCGCGCTCATATTCATTGCCCCAGTGGATCGATGCAACGATAAGATCCGCTCCTTGCACCTTCGCATATGCGATGTCTTCCTTCATCTTCTGCTCATCCACGACATTGATCATGGCATCCAGCTCGTCCGCCGTAAGCATACTCTCGAGTCCATTGACATGCTCCGTATAGGATAAAAAAGCAAGCTTGATGCCTTTAACCTCCTTCATCAGCACCCTCGATTCCGGCCGGCTCGCATACGTACCGACCGTGTCCATAGCATGATTACGAATCGTGTCCAATGTTCGAATAATGCCGTCCTTACCTGTATCGAGACTATGATTGTTAGCGGTAGTCATTACGTCGAAACCCGCTTCCTGCAGCGCATCTACCGCTTCATCAGGCGAGTTGAAGCGCGGATATCCGGAGTAAGGATACTTGTCCTTGCCAGCCGTTGTTGTCTCAAAGTTCGCGATCGCGACATCCGCTTCTTCTATGATCGGCTTCACCACTTCGAATACCGGCTTAAAATCATAGCTGCCTGCATCAACTAATGCGCTCTCTAGCTGCGTATTGTGGAACATAATATCGCCGACGGCTGCAAGCTGAATCGTAATGTCGCCGGATTTTTCTTGCTCCGATTCCTGACCCTGCTCCACCACCGTCAACGCCTGCGGCTTCTTGCTTTCGCCATCGCCCTTGTTTGCGCCGACGATGCCCTCATATCCCTGTATCCAAACAGCAACGCCAACTGCCGCTCCGATGATTGCCAATGAGATTACTCCTGCTCCCAGCCTCTTCCTCCACATCCCTTTTCCCCGTCTCATGATTGTTGCTCCTCATCCACATATTGCTCATAGGTCAGTCCGCTCTCGAACACCTTAGTCGCCAGCTCGATACCTAAGTACCGAATATGCCATGGTTCATAGATATAACCGGTAATGTCTTCCTTGCCCTTCGGATATCTAATGATGAATCCATATTCGTGAGCATGGGCCGCTAACCATTTCCCTTCTTCCTTCTCGCCGAAATCTTCCGTCAGCTTGAGCGATACGCTTTCGCTCGTTACGTCCATCGCAAGTCCTGTTTGGTGCTCGCTTTGGCCTGCCTTCGCGCTATAACGATTCGCTGCTTCCTCTCCCGCCTGCTTGGCATAACCGGCGAACAGCGCATCTTGCGTCTTGAAGGAGCGATAGCCTGAACGGGCATACAGCTTATGTCCTTCCTTCTCCGCCCCGGCGAACAATTGCTTAAGTGCCGCAGCCGGCTCCTCTCTCAGTTGATTCACTTCGGGATTCTCGAGCACCGTTGGCACCTCCACCTTCACCAAGTCTTCCGGCACCTCGGATTCTTCGAGAGGATGTTCCCGATTGACCAATGCTTTAATCGTCCAATCGTACGCGACTTTGTCCGCTTCTATTACATCAGCCATTGTTTCTTTCAACGGCGTCTTCTTTGGAGGCAAACCTTCTGCTTTCGTCCCGCTTGCTCCTTGCGCCTGTGCCTGCGGGTCCGCGTCCCGTCCGTCACATGCGGTCATCATCGAAAGCGTAATGACCGCTAAGGCTGTTACGGCTGCGAGCTTCGTCCTTCTATTTCTTGTCATTGCTTACTCTCCCATCTTCGTCGGTGACATGCTGCTAGTGTAACGAAGCGGCATATTAGAAGTGAGATAGACTTGTAATGAAGTTGTAAAATATCAAAAAAACGCAAAAAAAAGAGACTAAAATCAGTCTCTTTTTCCTTACTTGGATATTTCGTACATTCGCTTGCCGATCCATAGCTGCAGGATGGTCATAATATCTTTGTAGAAGCCTACAACTTCGCCAGTGAGTGTGTTAATCAGCACACTTAACTCAACGACGTCGCTATCCTTTTTCTTATAGTACAATTCCGTCACATATCCGCTTAAATAGTAGCTGTCATCCCATTCCAATGCGCTCTGCGTATAATCGCCCATCGTCTCGATGAATTGATCTGCTTTGGCTACCATGCCGTTAATATCAAATTTTTTATCGACGGACGTTGGACGTTTCTCTGCGTCCACTCTCGAGAGGCCGACAACTTCGCCATCCTTTGCGTTCATGACGACGCCGTATATATCCTCGGAATCGTATTTGTTAACGATCGTGGACATGTAGATGCCGTTAGCGACCTCGCCTAATTGCTCTTTATACTCAACTAGAAATCCCAGCTTCATTTTCATATCGTTCGTCGCATCCGCCAATACCGCTTTGATCTGCTGTTGATCCATAGAGGTCGTCTCGATCAATATATCGTCCACCGACAGATTATGGCCAAAGTATTTGTTCACCGCATTAACGCTAAGCATCTTGACGGACTCTTCCGAAAGCACGCCGTTATATTCCACCTCTTCGGCCGGCTTATCTTGATTGATTTTTTTGACCATGACGGTATTTTTCGGAATACTCGAGTAGAAGCTGCCGCATCCGGCGAGCAGCATACTGAATATCGAAACAACGAGCAGCGTTGCGATCATTCTCATGTTCCGCTCACCTCGATTGCACGGTTTGGTTGCCCGAAAACAACCCGTATCGTTGTGCCTCGCCCAAGCTCGCTGGCCACTTCGATCACGCCATGATGAAGCTCCGCAATACTCCGGCAGATCGACAGCCCTAACCCCGCTCCATTGTTGTTCCTCGTTCGAGCTTTGTCCGCCATATAGAACGGCTCGAATATGTTAGCGATATGCTCCTCGGCAATTCCTTTACCCTCATCCGCGACTTCAAGCACGCATGCCTCTCCTTGCATTGCCGTACGGATCGTGACTCGTCCCTTCTCGCTTGAAGCTTTGACCGCATTGTCCACTAGATTGAATATGATGACCTTAATCAAATCCTTCTCAGCCAGCAAAGGACTATCCTCGCACAGCAGCTCAAGCTCGATCGCCTTCGCGCTGGCAATTAACCTGAGCGAAGATTCCATCTCCGCTACAATATCCTTCAAGTTGTCTGGCTTCATCAGGGGCTGTCTGTCGGTCAGCAGGATCAAATCCATCAGCTTCGTCGACAACGCCTCGAGCCTCTTGCCCTCATTGTAAATCACGTTAACCCCTTCAAGAAAAGCCGCCTCGTCGTATTTGGTCGTCCGCATATAATTGGCATATCCAATGATCGACGTTAACGGCGTCTTCAGCTCATGGGTAATATTATTGATGAAACGCTGCTGTGCGCTGTTGTTGCGTTCCAGCTCGATGATTTTATCCTCCACGACCGATGCCATCTCATTGAAATTAGTCGCCAATATGCCGATTTCATCACGGGATTTCAGCTGTACCCGCTCCGAGAACTGACCTTGAGCGATCTCCTTGGCTGTACGAACCATATTCTCGATCGGCTTCGTCAGCCCTTTGCTGATGAAGAACATCACGATCATGTAGAGCAAGCATGCGCCAATGTCGATTTGAATGAATAACCGGTACTGCTCCACCCGTTCCGCATAAAGCGGCGAAACATCCTTGACGTAGGTGAATACATAGCTTTTCTGATTAATGTCCGTTACGTTCGTTGTGAAGAGCATAGTACGGCTGTCGATATCTCTCAAAATATATTTGATCTCGTCCGGCTGCAGCCCCTTCTGCTCCTCGCGGTCTGCCGGCATGTCAAAGTCCAGGTTACTATAGATCGTTTTGTTCTGGTCGCCCGCAATTTCAAGGTAGTTGCCCTGGCCGCTGTTCTTCTCCACGAACTCCTGAGCGATATTCGTAAGCACGGTTTTCTCGTAATCAATGGAATCGTAAATGCGCAGGATCGGCACGATCGCGTTCACGCTTGAGTTAATGCTCATGTTCGCGCTCAACGTGTTGTTGATCTCCTGCAGCAGCATTTTGCTATGGTTTCGTTCGATGACCATGATGGAAGCCGCATTGAATATGACGATGAACGTAATAATAGAGAACAGACATATTTTTTGCCAAAATTTCATCGGCTAATCCTCCAGCCTGTAGCCGATCTTGTAGATCGTCTTAATATGCTCCTGCAGGCCGAGCTTCTTTCTTAACGACTTAATATGCATATCGACGGTTCTCGTCTCGCCGTAGAAATCGCCGCCCCACACCTTCTCGATAAACTGCTCCCGCGACAAGGCAATGTTCTTATTCCGGATCAGAACGATCAACAATTCATACTCCTTCGGCGTAAGCTCTGCAACCGTATCGTGGGCCGTTACTTCACGTTTGTCCAGGTATACTCGGATATGGTGAAAGGCAATGACCGAATCCTCCTTGCCGTAACGCCTTAATACCGTCTCGATACGCGCCAGCAGTTCGATCGCCTCGAACGGCTTGACCATGTAGTCGTCCGCTCCCAGCTTCAAGCCGCTTACCTTGTCGAACACTGACTCCCTAGCCGTTAAGAAAATAACCGGAACTTCCAACGGCCTTATCTTCTCCATCAGCTCGAATCCGTCCATACGGGGAATCATCACATCGAGCAGGATCAGGTCGAACTTGCCGCTGCGGATCGTCTCCAGCGCTTCAATGCCATCATACGCCTGTTCGGTCTCATATCCGACGATCGTCAAATTCATCTTAATAATATTCGAAATCGAGCTATCGTCCTCGACGATAAGTATTCGCTTATTCATTGCCTGTTCATGCCTCCAATTCACATCCCACAAGCAAACGCTGCTACACTCCCAACATAGCATAATTTCGCAGGAAAGAGAAAGAGCCGCCCCGCAAGCCTAATGGCTATAGGGACAGCCCTTGTAGTTAATCTAAGTTGCAGCCTGCTCGCCAACCAGCTTCCAGTCCGATTGGGTGTAATTGCCCATATGCCACAAGGACACGCCCTTCAGACCGTAATACTTCGCGAGCCATAGCTTCTTCGCTATACTTTGCGTATCTTCATAAAATAGTTCATGACTGCTGCTCGTATCCGCGAAAGTCGCTTTGGTCACGAAATAAGGCATCGGCCATGAGATCTTCACTCCTGACATCGCCAGCCGCTTTTCTACATCCGTGATGGCTGGGCTGAGCACAGATCCGGTGACGCCATTCGTCGTTACCCACTGATTCGCCTGCTTGGAGATGCCCAGCACGAGCTTCTCTCTCGGTATAACCTTCAGCGCCGTGGCCACCGTATCGTTAACGAGCGGCAGCGGAGCCGAAGGCAGCTTGCTCGCGTCATGGGTGAAGTCATAAGCCATCAGTATAACGGTATCTGCCAGCTTGCCGATCTCCTTCAAATCATAGCCTTTGTAATAATGGATCGGAGGCACGGCCACGGACAATGTGCGTGAGCCTAACTGAGCCTTCAACGCTTGCAGGAATCGCACGTAATCTGCCGCGCTTGCCGCATCCTTCAAGCCTTCGAAGTCGATGCTCACGCCGGTGAACGAGTAAGCTGGATCGTTCACGGTCGCTACCAACGATTCGATAAAGGCAGCTTGTGCAGGCAGATCCTTCAAGAAGTCTGCCAGCTTGCTGCTGCCGTCTGCGAATACCATTAGCTCCTTCGAGAGCCCCGCTGCATCGGCCGCAGCAATGACCTCCTCGTAACCGTTCGGAATGCGATTGACCGTCGCGCTCGTATTCAGCTTAGCCGTTCCCGCAGTGCTATACTCTAAGTGCGACCAACCAAAGATTACATTCGCGAGCTTGTCCATCTGATTAATCGCAGGATAAGATTGAACCGCATAATAGCCGGTAAAATCAACCTTCTGCTCGGATATCCGCTTGTCTAATAGTCGATAAATAACAGCCGCCGCCTGCTTGCGAATAAGCGGCTCGGCCGGCTTAAAGCCGCTTGAATCGCCCTCCATAATGCCGCGGTGCGCCGCATAGTATACATAAGGCTGTATAGAAACCGTAATAGCGGAATGATCTTTGAAGGCTCTTGCATCCCGTTCCTTCTTCCACTCCGTGGACAACCATTGCTTCCTTGTCTCTTCCTTCTCCGACTCCAGCAGCGACTGCCCTACCAGCATCGCAACCTCTTGTCTCGTAATCGTCTTCGTTGGTTGGAACAATCCCTTGCTATCTAATAAACGATCGAGCCATCCACGTTCATAGGCAACCGAAATGAACGGCGCAGACCAACGATTTTTCGCCACATCGCCAGGTAGTCGGGACGCGGCAGCAGCGCTCGTATCCAATTGAGCCGCCGTGACGAGCAGCTTAATGAACGCTTCCCTCGATAAGTCGGCTTCCGGTCGATAGGTTCGATCCTCGTAACCGCTAATAATGCCCAGCGCCGATAACGTATAGATGGACTCCTTCGAATAATCATTTTTTTCGTCTTTGAAGGGCTGGAGCTGTACGTCATAGGCGAACGTTTGATTTGCGAACAGCAGTACAAATATAAATACAAGCAGACTTGCTTTCCTAATCATGATAATCTCCTCTCTTAGGTACGACTCTATTATAAACGACCTAGAGAGGTTAATAGTTTCATATTCAAACGGCCAGAGGAAAACTTACTTCTCTTTACCTCTGTACATCAAGATTAAAGCAAGGATAAAGACAATAAGAACCAAGGACATCGTATTCGTGATCAAGAATGCATAACCAACGCCATCGAGCGCTAAGCTAACCGCATAGACCTCCATAAGTCCGATGCCGGCGAATAGCAGCCAGAACGTTTTCTGATTCAAGTCCTTCACCGATTTTGTTCGAATGATTTGCACAATTTGCGGAATCCATCCGAACGAAAGAATAACGCCTCCGATAATCTGAAACAGGGCAAAGAGCATACGATCCCCTCCAAATGAAGCTTATGCATCAATAACCCATTTCGTGACGAACGCCCGCCAAAACGGAAAAGGCCGTGCAGCAACAAAATTAACTGCACGGCCCAGGGTATTCGGCTTAAGGATGAATGGGAAAGTCAAATCCAAAATTTCAAGTAAACAAACTATTTCTGTTGATGCAATATCGCGTAACCGTACGCAGGAAGCTCATAGCTCAATCGACCATGCGCGGTGGCGACTTCTTTCCCTGATAGGATATCAGCCCAGGTTTCCCCGTCTACCAACGTCTGTAAGGTTGAAGAAACCCCCGAACGATTAATGAGTATCACGAACAGATCCTGGTCGTCTCGACGCTCGTATATTAAATGCTGATCATTGTCCTGGTCAGATACAAAGGTTAGTGTTCCATCTTGCAGGGCAGCATATTGGTGACGCAAGGAGATGAGCCGCTTGAAAAACTGAAGCAAATCGCCGTTCTGTTTCTCCGGATCCCATTCCATACATTTGCGATTATCGGGATCATAACCTCCATCCATACCGATCTCATCGCCGTAATAGATACAAGGCGCGCCCGGGAACGTAAGCTGGAACAACGTTGCTAGCTTCAGCCTCTCTAGGCTGCCGCCGCACAGCGTGAGCAGACGAACCGTATCATGACTGCCGAGCAAATTAAAGGCAACTTCATTTACTTGTCTCGAATAGCTCGTCATTTGCCCGCTGAGCCTATTAACGAGCTCCGATGCACCGATTCGATTGTGGGCAAAGAAATCGAGACACGCTTTTGTGAAGGGATAATTCATGACTGCATCGAATTGATCGCCAAGCAACCATGGCAAAGAATCATTCATAATTTCCCCTAAAATATAGGCTTCCGGATTAACAGCCTTTACCGTTTGGCGGAACTCTCTCCAGAAGGCATGATCCACCTCATTCGCTACATCGAGTCTCCAACCGTCGATTCCCACTTCTTCAATCCAATACGTTGCGACTTTCAGAAGATACGCTTTCACTTCGGCGTTCTCTGTATTCAACTTCGGCATGATCGGTTCAAAGGCGAAGGTATCATACGACGGAAGGCCATCCTTCACGGTGAGCGGCCATTCGCGTATGTGGAACCAATCGGCGTAAGGGGAAGCGGCTCCCTTTTGCATGACATCGACAAAAGGTTCAAACGTGTGACCCGAGTGATTGAATACGGCGTCAAGCAATACCCGTATTCCTCGTTCATGGCACGCTTTCACGAGCTGCTTCAACGTATCATTCGTGCCGAAATGCGGATCGACTTTCAAATAATCCTTCGTATCGTATTTATGGTTGGTCGTTCCCTCGAACACCGGATTCATATAAATCGMGTTAATGCCAAGCGCGCTCACATAATCAAGATGATCGATAATGCCTTGCAAATCGCCGCCAAAAAAATTATGAGGAGTTGGCTTGCCGCCCCATTGCTCAGTCCCTTCAGGATCGTTGGACGGATCTCCGTTCGCGAACCGCTCCGGAAATATTTGATAAAACACGGCTTTCTTCACCCATGCCGGCGGCTTATGAACATCAGCAGGATTTAGGAACGGGAAATCGTATAAGCCTTCATAAAAAATGACCGGCGGTTCGTCAAAAAGGCCTTTCTCCGATAAGTAGACTGTTCTTTCCCCATCATTCAAGGCAAAATAATAAGCCACCCTGCGAAGCTTCGGCTGTATGGCAGCCTCCCAATAATCGAACTTACCGTCAGATACCCAATGAGCCATGGGTATACAATCATTGACGTGCTCCCAGCTATATTTGTCGCCATAATAAAGAGTAATTTGTTTGATATCCGCTTTCTTCGTTCGAATTCGGATATGCAGGGTGCGATCATCGTAAGCATAGGTCCAATTAAATTTGGAACGGTGGTAAATCGCTTCTTCATTCATACTCTTGTGCACTCTCCTTAGAATTAGGTAGATTAAGACAACGCAAAAAGGGCCCAACCGCGTATACACGAGGTTGAACCCAAATGGTTACATTGCCTTTAATTTCCACAAATTTAACATAGGAATATCGTTACGTCAATCGTTTTTCTTATTTACTCGTTGCGCTTCGCTTGGCAAACCACTCTGACTTCGGCTTCCGCACTGGCCTCGCCTTAGATCCGTCAGACTTGGATGCTGCCGGCTTTGCATAGTTCGATTTGGATGCTGGCGGTCTAGCGCCAGCCGGTTTCGAAGCTTTTRGCTTAGCTGCTGCCGCCGCTGCTGCTATCGCAGCTTTGGTAACAGGTTTATTCCGCATCGGATACGGATGCTCTTTCATTTCAGGAATGCTTTTGCCGATCAACTTCTCAATATCCTTCAGGTTCGAAAGCTCCTCCGCCTCGCAGAACGAGATTGCGATTCCGCTATTTCCAGCTCTGCCCGTACGGCCAATACGATGCACGTAGGTTTCCGGAATTTCGGGAAGGTTGAAGTTGAATACATGAGAAAGCTCATCCACATCTATGCCCCGTGCCGCGATATCCGTTGCCACGAGTACTCGCGTTGCGCCATTCTTGAAGTTTCTTAACGCATTCTGGCGATCGTTTTGCGACTTATTGCCATGAATGGCTTGTGCCGTAATTCCTGCGTGAGATAGATCTCGCGTAACGCGGTCGGCACCGCGTTTCGTCCGAGTAAATACCAACGCCGAAGCAATCGTTTTATCTTGCAGCAAGTCGTTCAATAACGCTTGTTTTTTCCCGTTTTCCAACAAATAAATCGATTGCTCTATTCGATCAACCGTAGAGGATACCGGCGTGATTTCGACTTTTACCGGATTAATGAGTATCGATTTAATCATTTTCGATATTTCCGGCGGCATCGTTGCCGAGAAGAAAAGGGTTTGCTTCTTACTAGGCATTTTGGCAATAATTCGTTTCACATCATGGATAAAGCCCATATCGAGCATCCGGTCAGCTTCATCAAGCACCAAAATTTGAACATGCTGCAGATCAATACGTTTTTGATTGATGAGATCGATGAGTCGGCCCGGCGTTGCGATAATAATATCCGCGCCTTGTTGAAGCGCACGCTCCTGCTGCTTCTGCGACACGCCGCCAACGATAGCGCAACAACGGATATCGGTATACTGGCTATACGCCTTAATGTTGTCGGCAATTTGAATAGCCAACTCCCTTGTCGGAGTCAATATTAATGAGCGAATGCGGCGTCCCGTGTTCGGACTCGATTTCTGCTCGCTTAACAGCTGAATGATCGGCAAAGAAAACGCCGCCGTCTTTCCTGTACCCGTCTGGGCACAACCAAGTAAATCTCTGCCTTCCAGCACTGCCGGAATCGACTGTTCCTGAATCGGTGTAGGCGTTGTATAGTTCTCTTTGCTTAAAGCTTTTAGTATCGAAGGTGAAAGATTCAAATCGTTAAATGTCATATAGTCTCCTTAGTTATACTTGCCTATATTAGTCACGCAAGCAACTATAATATCCGTTGTAGCGGTCTYCACTAACCGTTTCATTACATCATAACATACAAGTATAGCACAGTGCAGACACTATAAGGACAAAAAACGAAAAAACCGCGCAGCAGCATGCTTCGCGGTCTTAGTTCTCATATAAAAACCTATAATGGCTGTACGCTGAATGTCGTTACCAGTTTGTGCGCGGCCCCTGAATGGAATCCGTAGCGCGGTCAATATCGTTCATCATATCTTTAATGCGATTCAGCCCTTGCTCAAGCTGTTTCTGATGGGAATCGAGACGATGAGCAAGCGATCTGATTTGCACTTGAGTCGGAGCTTGGGGAGCATTCGATAGCTCGATCAGCTCTTTCTCCAATGCATCAATACCAATCAAGCCTGTTCCAAGCATTTCGATGCCGAACTTGGCTTTGTCAGCCAGATGGTC
The DNA here is from genome assembly GCF_052115185.1 of Paenibacillus sp. 2TAB19. NCBI lineage: Bacteria > Bacillati > Bacillota > Bacilli > Caryophanales > Paenibacillaceae > Paenibacillus > Paenibacillus sp. 2TAB19. Next base: position 50,190 of record NZ_JBFRGE010000043.1, read on the forward strand.
GATTCTTAGCGCGGTTTCCTTCGCTTGCTGGTTTCCCCATCCACCCATGTAGTTGTTCTGGCCAACCGGCGGTGTGTAATCGCTCATTATGACGAGCCTCCTTATTTCTGATATTTATCAGTGATCTCGTCGATCTTATTCGTCAGCTTGTCGATTTCGTCTGTCAAGCTATCGATTTCGTTCGTCAGCTTGTCAACATCCTTGATGTTGCGTTGAACTTCGTCGATATTGCCTGTTGCAGCGATCACTTTGGACATGACCTCTTGTGCAATGGAAGTAACAAGAACCTGAACATGGTCAGGAGCGTTCTGTCCCACTTGCCCGACCAGCCTGTCGATCAGCGGCTTTACTTGAGACAATGTCGTCGCGGCATTCGTTAATTCACGGCCGCAAGAGTTGAGCTCGGAGTCGATTTTGTCAGCGACACGGTCAATCTTGGATTGTGTAATCTGATCAATTTCTCTAACTACTTTATCGATATCATTCGCCATTTCACGTACTGCGCCTTTTCCTACTAACATGGACTACTCCTCCAGTTTGTTGACAAATTCTTGAATCACCTCCAATTATAAAGGAGAAGACCTTGCTCTTCAATCCAAATAAGGGAAATCACATCTTTTATTTAGGAGGTTAAATAAGCAGCGGCATACAAGAAAACTAAGGGGCGCAGCCTATTCCAGGCCCGCCCCTCATGATCATGCGTATCGGTTGTATATTCGGTACAGAAACATTGCCGCTTCCGCGCGAGTCGTCAGCGCTTGCGGGTTCAGCTTGCCTCCCGATCCAGAGATAAGTCCCTCTTGGACTAGAGCTGCCATGCTTGCTTGCGCATATCCGGCAATATCAGCATTGTCGTTGTAGCCATCAAGGACTGCGGTATCAGCCGCTGCCGCTAGTCCTTTCACCTTCTCTAGCGCGCGAGCCGTCATCGCCGCCATGTCTTGCCTTGTGATATTGTCCTGCGGACGGAATTCATTGCCGCCGCTTCCCGTAATAATCCCCAGCTGCTTCGCAACGCCCAGCGCTTCGTAATAATAAGCGTCCAGCGAAACGTCGGCGAAGTTGCCTTCGAATGCCGCACTCAGTCCTAATGTTCTGACCAGCAGCACGACATAATCGGCTCTAGTAATCTGTGCTTTAGGAGCAAAGGCTTCTGTCGTGATTCCGTTAATGATGCCTTTGGAGGCCATTATTTCTATCGCTTGCTTTGCCCACTCCGCTTGGTTCAAATCGTCGAAAGTACGTTTGGCGTAGGCTACCCCGTATGCGCTGAAGTGTGTCGTAACAAAGGTAACGGTTCCGCTCTTCGCATCGTAACGCCCGCTCGGAATCGAGATCACGTTGCCGCTGCCGTCGATATACCAGATAACGATATGCTCAGGGTTCTCCAGCTCC